>CAVEGR010000132.1:0-44537 GCA_963615565.1 Phocaeicola massiliensis
GAACGCAGTATCTTTGATGTTGTTCAGCACCAAGCAGAAATGCGCAGCAACATATTCATCAATGAAGACGGAACAGCCTCTCGCAAGAATACCAGATATAGCGGGAAAACTGTTCTGCGCAAAACTGTCGATATCGAGCAGCTGATGGATGATATGGGGTTCAATGACACATGACAAAAACAAGTTACTCCATTGCATTCTTGATGATGACAAACGTACAAACATGTAATAACATTACAAAACCACGTGGGATATCAAATATGTCCTGCACGCATTGAAGATTGCTGCTAACAATCTTCAATGCTTTCCTTTAATATATATCAATATCGTCATCTGAAATTGATTCAAGCATATCAATAACCTTTACACCATATCGCTTAACTTCACATAAGTCTTCAAAATTATCAACATCTGTTATTTCTTTGTAAAATTCACAGAATGAAATGACTCGATGTCCATTCGACTCATAATAAGTAATCGAGAATCGTTTTCCTGAATAATTAAATTCAATCTCTTCGCCACATTCAATCAATTCTTTTAATTCTTCTCTTGTCATTTGTTAATCTCCTTCCCAACATCTCTTTTAAATCTACCATTCTCCCAGCTAATTGTATGCTGATGAGGGACAATGGGATGTGAGGTCCTATTACCATGATCAGTGTAATCTATATCCAGATATGCTCTTCCATTTTCATCATAATATCGTTCTGATAACTTAATCCCTTTCGCGTCATATTTTATCATAACTGAATTAGGTGTCGACGTTTTTGCAATAGAATGGTCTCGAGTTGCTGATATAGTAGATACCACATCAACATCTCTTGAAAAGGCGGAATTATACCCATCGAAAGATACATTATTTCCCTTCATAATTCACCGTCCTTTCTTTTTCGATAACGCCTAGCCATGAAAGAATCATATTGATAAATCGGTACATCAGCTTCTTCTGCTGAGGCGAAAACATCTTCATCCGCAGGGCCGTAAACAACGATACCTTTCGGAAGGAGAGTATCTATGATGATTTCAACCTGCTTTTGGAAGACTGCACGATTACATTTTTCATGGATAAAACCATTCGTTCCGATAGCAATAAGTGTATTCTGCGGATATGCCGCCAGAGAGGCGATGGTAGAATCGCTCCCAACACGGACATTTGGAATTATGGGTATTCCTTGCCTTCCAAAATAATAAGTGATTGCGAGGTTATCAAAAATCTGGCTTTTCTGAACGACCGACGGCATGTTATCAAATGGACTTGCATCCATTCCGATAACACATTCGTATCTACTGACCTCATTCACGTACTTCCTCGGATTACATTGTAATGATGAGAAATACTGATCCACACAGTAAAATGATACTGCACATTGTAACTTATCTTTCACTGTATTACGCTTATCCCATTGAACTATGTCTCCAGGTGGATTTTCTGCCACCATCCAGGGTTCAATAATTGGATAACCATCTTCGCGTGTACGTCTTGCCCCTTGAATCAGATAAGCAAGATACACATCACGGACATAGGGAGCTTTAGTATGCTTCATACCCAGATTCCTTTGTGTTTCTGATAAACACTTTTCGATAAGAAACAGGAAATCGGATATTCATTTACCACGTGGAATATCAGATAAATCCTGTACGCCGATATATCATCAAATCATAAGCCTGCTAAACTTATGACATGAGGTCATCATTTATTCTCCCAATACTCCCCCTCCTTGTCATCGAATAACTCCAAAAGCCTTCGTTCATATGGCTCAGACTTTGTAATGCTTAACCACTTTTTATAAGCTTCTGCACGATAATGCGCAGTCTCATAAGATGTATTGAAAACCTCCCGAATATCCTCTTCGCTTTGACATCCATACATTTGAATCAAAGGATTCGGAGCAATTGCATATGCAGCAAAATGATTAGCTATCTTATTCGCTAGTGCACTCTCCTCTTTGTGGTTCATATAAATATGCCCAAGTTCATGTAAGAGAGTAAAACGTTGTCGAGGAAAAGACTGACTGTCGTCATAGCAGATGATATAAGTTTCCCATGGCGAGTAATGAAAACTCATGCCATCGTATTCACCAGCTTTGACGGCTTCTTTCAGCTTCTCCTTCAATCTTGAAAACGGAATTATCTCAAATCCTTCATTTCTGGCAATAGAGAATGGATCTATAGGAACAGTATGAATATTGTTCTTCTGTAACATGCCGACAACTTTATCTTCAATCTCTATATACAAAGAGGAGGGAATAACCAGTCTGCCTAAATACTCACACTCATTCTCAATCATACACTCATTATTATCCTGATTAGTTCTAATTTCTGTTCGTCCGTCATTCCGGATGCATTTCTTGCAACCATCCTCTGAATTTCAGAAAAATGCTTAGTATCTTCAACACCTTTTATAAGATAATCAGACGTCGTGTTTAGAGCAGTAGCAAGATTCGCAATAACATCCGCCTTCGGTACACGCTCATCTTTGATATATCTTGTCATTGCAGCTTCTGTCACACCGACCATACCCGCCAGTTCCTTCTGAGTATACTTAGTATGTTGTAGTAATTCAGCAATGCGTCCTCCAATAGTATCCATAGTTTACCTCCCGACATGAAATATCATTTATATGGTAATTTCAAATTATCACTTCGTCAAGTTCATATAAAGCAAGACTCATCATAGTCAACTATAACAGAATCATCAGTCAGTCTCATCAACACTAATTATCACTCTTTCCGACATGTGATGTAACCGTTTAATTGTTGTCTCTCCAGGCATATCGCCTATGGCTCATACTATTGCGTTTTACTCTTCATCTGGATATCGAAATATTACTTTTGACAATTGCTTCTACAGAGGTATATGGAATCCCAAATATTCCTTTGAATTGTATTTTTATACAATTCTTCCAGAGGTGTGTGCACACTGTCTAAAGTGCACCCCAATCGTATGAAGGGGTGTGCACTTTCAAACGTTATGTGTTTCGATATGTTTCCACGAACTAGCAGAAAATGGGGATTTGTTAGTCTCCCTTACACTTCCAAACGATAGCCTATGAGCAAGTCTTCCTATATAAAAATGTTACTATTGAGCGTGTTCATACCCTCGACATCAATACAACAGTCTCAACGTGCGAAGACTGAGCATAAAAATCAAACATCTTGAGACTACGTGCCTTATACCCCAAGGTCTCAAAACATTGAACATCACGGTGTAGCGTTGGAGAATAGCAAGAGACATAAACAATAATAGAAGGATTCCAAGAAGCAATCATAGCTGGCACTTCTTTGGCAAGACCAACACGTGGAGGGTCAACAATGACGGTATCTACTCCCTTGGCTTTTGGCTTCCATCTTTCAACAGGTGAAGTAAAGAATGTTGTCTTCTTAAGGTGCCTTTTTGCCAAATCTAAGCAATTTTTATTCATCTCAACAGCAACTACATCATACTTATCTTCTAGATAAGCACTAAAAGTCCCCACTCCACTGTACAAGTCCATAACTCTAGGGCCCTGTACACAAGAAACAACATAATCAATCAAATATGGCAGAAGCTTTAAGTTAGACTGAAAGAATACTTGATTGCTAACAGGTAGAGAATGTCCATTTATAGTTATGTGAGAAATATCAGAACCATACAAAACGCCAGTATCCGTTGAAATACATGGCAATTCCATGTTTTTCAGTTCCCAAGCATTAATCTTTGGAGGGTTTGCAATAAATTCATTTATAGCAGAATCTGCTATAAGACACTTATCAATAGCAACAGCATTATTGGAATCTTCTGCACAAAATCCTAACGTTGCTTTACCATTATTTATCCTATATTGGAAACGAGCCCTACTACGGTATCCAAATTCACCAGAAGGTAAATCAGGAGGTAAAACAGACGGTAAAAATTCTAGGCTAATATCTGAAAATAATTGCCTTAGCAACTCTTTCTTTGCAGAAACTTGAGCCTCATATGTAAGCTCAATCCAAGGACAACCTCCACATTGAGAACTGTATTTACAAGGAGACTCTCGTCTTGCTGAACTTCGTTTGATAATATTAACTGGAACAGCAGAACAATAGCCTGTTTTTTCATCAACTATTTTGATTTCTGCTACTTCTCCCGGAAATAGGCCACTGAGAAATACAATTCTACCATCTGCAAGGTGACCAATTGTACGGCCACCTTGAACAAAATTCTCCGCTGTAACTATCAATTTACAAAACCTTATTTTGTCAAATCTTCAAGCTGCTTTGCATAAGAAGCAATAATATCCATTCCTTCTTGCCAGAAAGCAGGATCTTCAAGGTCAATGCCTGCAGTTGCTGCAACCTCCTTTGCAGGAAGTTGACCAGTCAAAGAAAGCAACTCGTTATATCTTTCATAGAAAGGTCTTCCATCAGAACTAGAACTCTCACTTCTATGAAAAAGACCAAGAGCAAACAGCTGACCAAAAGCATACGGATAATTGTAGAAAGAGAAACCAGCACTGTAATAATGACCCTTAACTGCCCACATGTACGGATGAAGGAAATTTTCATCAAGGCCATTGCCATATGTCTTTTTCTGACAGTCTATCATAATAGAACACATCTCATCCGGCATGAGTTCGCCATCTTTCCTGCGAGCAAACAGCTCACGCTCAAAATAGAAACGGCACAAGATATCAACGCAAACCTGGCAAGCACTTTGCACAAACTGCTCAATTATTGCAACCTTCTCATCATCCGTAGCCTGTTCAACAGCACCTTTGAATACAATAAATTCACTAAAAATAGATGCAGTCTCTGCAAGGGTCATTGGATACTGCCCTAAGAGCGATGGCTTTGTGCTGATAATATAATCGTGCCAAGCATGCCCAAGCTCATGAGCAAAAGTTGAAACGCCATCATAAGTGCCATCAAAGTTTGCAAAAACTCGGCTTTCTTTAATTTTTGGAATGTAGATATCGTAAGCACCACCAGTCTTGCCAACTCTTGGAAGAGGATCAATCCAATTTGCATTGAAAGCGTGATCTGCAAACTTGCCCATCTCTGGATTAAAAAGGCCATATTGCTTAGCAACAAATTCGTGAGCTTGGTCAAGAGTATAAACCATATTTGCATTTCCAACTGGAGCAAACAAATCATAGAAAGTCATTTTATCAATACCAAGGAGTTTTGCCTTAGTCTTCATATAGGAACGGAACATAGGAAGATTCTTCTCAAGAGTTCCAATAAGGGCATCTAAAATCTTTTGATTAATGCGAGCCCCATGCATAGAACGCTCAATTGGACTATTCCAATTTCTATGATTTTCAAGAGAGAGACATGTTCCCTTAATTCCATTTAAAGCATAGCAAAATGCAATTTCATGCTCTTTCCAAACCTTGAGTTCTGCTTCATAGGCCTTACGTCTTACTTCGCGGTCAGCATTTGTAGCAAGAGCTCTGAGCTGAATTACAGTAAGTTTCTTTCCGTCAAGTTCTGCGCAAGCAGAGGATGAGATAGCCTCTTGTAACCTAGAATAACTATCTGCACCACTTCTAGAAAGGTCAGCAGCAAGCTCTTCCATCTCCTTAGCCATCTGATGCTTTGCATCACTTGCAATCTCATGAAGTACATATGTGTAGTCTGGATTTATTGCACAATAAGCCTCAACTTCCTGCTGATGTTCTGCAACATAAGAAGTAAACAGCGTATCACATACTGCTAAATCCATTGAAAGCTCTTCAACTTTATTTAAAGCATTAACAGCAGCCTTGTCTGTAGTATTTGTAGATACTTGACAATAAGCATAAGACGAGAGCGTAGTACTTAAATCATCCATCTCATTTGTCTTATCAACCAAGTCAGCCAAAGTTGCTTTGTTATTCTCAATCTCAGCTTTAAATGAAGCAAGAAGATTCTTTAGCTTAGCCAAATCATCATTAAATTCTTTAGAATCAACACTAGGATAGATAGTTGTCAAATCCCATCTTTTCTCCTCCATATAATCCTCCATACAGTTTCTCAAATTCTTATAAAATTATAAATCTAAATCAAATTCAGCAATTTTGTTTATCAATGTTCGTCTAGTAATACCTAACTCTTCTGCAGCTTTAGTTCTATTACCTTCCCAGCGCCTAAGAGCTCTTTCAATAGCCTGTTTTTCAACTTCTCTTAAAGATTGTACACTACTATCATTACAATAGGACATTGTTTTATCCTCTCTAGGCTCAAGCTCATCTGGCCTCAATTCTAAATCATTTGCGCCAATGATATTGCCATCCGTAAAGATTGCAGCTCTCTCCAATATGTTCTCTAATTCCCTAATATTACCGTGGAATCTATAGTTTTTAAGCATTTCCATAGCTTCTGGAGTAAGTCCAGTAAGCTGACGCCCCATACGAACATTAAGCTTTTTAAGGATCCAAGCAGTAAGAAGAGGAATATCCTCCGTTCGTTCCCTAAGAGGCGGCACATGAATACGAACAACATTAAGTCTATAAAAAAGATCTTCTCTAAAGAACCCTTCTCTAACCATATCTTCTAAGTTCCTGTTGGTTGCACAAACAATTCTTGCATTAATTGGAATTGGTTGCGTTCCTCCAAGTCTTGTTATAGTTCTCTCTTGCAAGACCCTAAGTATTTTAACCTGCAGAGCATGTGGCATCTCACCAATTTCATCTAGAAAGAGTGTTCCACCTGAAGCCAATTCAAACATTCCAGTCTTTCTTGCAACAGCTCCAGTAAAGGCCCCTTTTTCATAGCCAAACAATTCACTTTCCAAAAGATTTTCGGGAACACCACCAATATTAATAGCAACAAATGGACCAGCAGAAAGAGGACTTTGTTGATGAATTGTTCTTGCAATAACTTCTTTTCCAGTACCACTTTCTCCAGTAACAAGAACACTAGAATTAGTCATTGCAATTCTAGCAATCATGTCCTTAATCCGCTTGATCTGCACACTTTCTCCTATAAAAGCATGATCTTGGGGCATTCTTTCTTCTGTTTCTTGAATATTTCTAAAGTTCTGAGCTTCTACTAATTGCTTAAGTTTGATTGCCACTTCTTCTGGATTAAATGGCTTAACAATATAATCTTGGGCTCCGTGCTTTAAGGCTTCTACCGCGTCTGTAATTTCACCATGAGCACTAACCATAATAATAGGCATTCTAAAACCTTCCTGCCTTATCCACTTAATTAGCTCAAGACCATCCATTCCAGGCATTCGTAAATCTATCAAACAGCCATCAAACGGTTCTTCTCTAAGAAGTCTTTGTGCTGAGAACGCATTTTCAGCACCTTTTCCATCAATAGACTCTGTTTTGAGGTATTTGACCATTAAATCCCGAATATTGGTTTCATCGTCAACAATTAAAATCTTCACTTTGAAGCCTCCTTCTTCATTTGATCTTTCCCTTCTTCTTTAGAGCAAGGAAGCACAACCTCTGCAACCGTACCTCCACCATCTCTATCGTACAACTTTAAAGAGCCCCCAACCGCCTTAACAAACTCACGCGAGATAGAAAGCCCAATTCCTGATCCATTTATCTTTGTGGTATAGAATGGGTCAAAAATCTTGTCCTTAGCCTCTTTTGCAAGTCCATCGCCCCTATCTAGCACTTTCACCACCACGCTATCTTTACGTCCCTTGCGAATCTCCACCGATACCTGAGGGTCTCTTCCTTGCGTGCTTTCAGTAGCATTCTTGATTAAGTTTTCAAATACCGATCTCGCTCGGTCAGCATCAAAATTCACGTAAACCTTTTCAATGCCATCGGTATTTACCACAATTGGAAATGCAAACAGAGATGCAATGTTTGTGATATAGCTCACAAGTTCAAGTTCAACTGGATTTCCAAGAGGATTTTTGAGAAATTCGCTTACACGATTAGTCAAGTTTGTAAGGCGTTGAATCTCGCTATCCATGACCCTTAGGTCCTCATGATACTCTTCTGGAAGCATTTTCTTTAACAACGCACTCTGAATTGTCATTGCACTCAAAGGATTCTTAATTTCGTGTGTAAGGGTCCTAGCAGCAGCACCAAGTTTTGCAAGACCTTGGTTCTTCTGAAGTTCCATCCTATAACGTCTATTGGAAAGATACATGTTAAGGACAACAAGAAACAAAATAGTTAATGCAATTACGCCAAAAACAGCCATGAATCGAACTTTTCTAACAGAAGAATAATAAGAACTACCATCAAATTTAACATAAATTATTTCAGGAAAGTCTATGGGTGTGTTAACAACGCCATCTTTAGAAATACTAAGACTTCCTGTTTCAAGAGCAACATTCAATCTAGAAAGCCTGAAATATTCAATTTCTTCAGTATCATCATCTCTCAAGTAAATTCCAAGAGTTGAGTCTTGATCCTTTTGCCGGGCCTTAACAAGCTTAGAAAGAGGCAATGTTGAGGGAGCATCTCCAAGCCTAGTATAAACTTGTCCGTTAGATGAATAAAATCCTATAGCTAATACACCTTCATCTTCCATAACAGAAAGAGCCTTAGAAGAACTATCAGATAAAGCCATGTAAACAGAATTAAAAGAACTTTCAGATTCAAATTTCATCTCAAGAACAATCTTTTCTTGAAAGCTATTGTAGATAATAAAAATCAGAGACAAAAGGAGAATATATGCAATAGCGAGACCAATGAGAACAATTAGCCTTTCTTTACCCTCAATAATCTTCCATTTGCGTTTTATTGTTTGATGGGTTCTTTCTAGAGTTTCGTTTTTCATTGACCCCTCTTTTTTATCTTCAATCTCTTTACTTCCAGTATTAATTATATTTGATAAAGAGTTCCATGTGAATTAAGAACTAAACAAAAGACACTTAAATACATGGTAAACCTTGAACATTTACGGCTGTTTTAATAATCTTTATGCACAATGATAAAGAAACAAATTGACGACAAGCTTCTTGCAGAACACCTGAGCAAGATAGCTGAAGATGGCAGGCAGGTAATGTTGCTCGCTGATGGCCAGATCCGTCTTATAGGCTTAGGCGGAACCACTATGGTGAACCAGATGCGTGCAAACCACAATTTAGGCATTCTAGAAACTTTAGTTCTGGGACAAGCATACATTGCAGCAGGACTAATGGCATCGTCTGTAAAAGGAAATGACAGAATTCAGCTTTCTGTAGATTGCGGTGGTCCAATTGGCGGAATATACGTTGAATCATGGGCATGTGGGGCCGTTAGAGGCTATCTTAAGAACAATCCAATACACATAGAGAAACCACTTGAGAGTTCAGACTTATCAATGCTTTATGGCCCTGGTTTCATTAGCGTCACAAAACTCCTTGAAGGTTCAAAAACTCCTTTCACAGGACAAACCATGCTACAGTATGGAGATTTAGCAAAAGACTTAGCCCTTTACTACAATGAAAGTGAACAAACACCTACAATGTTCTCCTTAGGCATTCACTTTGACAAAGAAGGTCGTGTTCTAGGAGCCGGAGGCCTTTTCTTACAGGCAATGCCAGGTTGCAGTGATTCAATTCTTGATGAACTACAAATAAAAAGCCAAAGTCTTCCATCGCTTGCAAAAGCACTAAGTGAAGGAAAAAAAGTTTCAGAATACTGTACAGAAGTTTTTTCAGACTATGGCGTTGAAAACTTATCGTCTGAACCTATTGCATTCTCTTGTCCTTGCAATAGACAGAATTTTTCCACATTTCTCTCAAAGCTTCCGCTTGAAGAAAAGAGAGAAATTCTCAAAGCTGGAAAATTCCCTCTTGAGCTTCAATGTTTCAACTGCGGAACAATTTATAGCTTTGAAGAAGACGAGGTCAAAAAAATATTTGACGAGACAATGTAATAACATTTTGCAAAAACCGCAAAGGAGAAGTTCAATATGATATTTTTTGCATCAGCCTCAGCCAACCAAAATGATTTAGTAGAGCGTGAAGTTCTAGAATCAGGCGCTACCGATATAAACACCAGCTCTGGCGGTGTAGAATTTACAGCAGATCTTGAGACTGCTTATAGATTTGCTTTATGGACTAGATGTGCAACAAGACTTTTGGTTCTAATTCATCGTTTCGATAAACTAGAATCCACAGACGATCTCTACGAACACGCTAAATCTTTACATTGGGAGAACTGGATTTCCCCCAGTAAAACTTTTGCAATAACGGAAACAGTCACAGATTGTAGATGGATACGTAATAGTCATTTTGCATCGCTTAGATTAAAAGATGCAATTGTGGAACGTTGTCGTGAAGTCTACGACGGAGAGCGCCCATCAGTAGATAGAGACAATCCCGATATTGTTTTTCACCTTCATGTTAATAGAAATTTAGTAAGTTGGTATGTAGACTTTGCAGGCAGAGGCCTTTCACATAGAGGCTATAGAACTGCACAAACAGAAGCTGTTATGAGCGAATTCATGGCTGCTTCTCTCTTGTATAGAAGTGATTGGTATAAGCGTCTAAAAGCATCATTTTCAGATTCAGAAATAGCACCTCCTACCCTACTTGATCCTTTCTGCGGAAGCGGAACAATTTGTATTGAAGCCGCCCTTATGGCAACTAATACTGCCCCCGGCCTTCTTAAACTTGAAACCTTCGCCTTCAACAAACTTCCAATTCATAAAGAAGAAATATGGGAAGAAGTTGTACAAGAAGCAAAAGAAGCCCAACAAGAATGCAAGTGCACTATTGCAGGATGGGACATTGATAGAAGAGCCATTGAAATATCATTGGATAATTCTTATGCAGCAAACCTAGGAGAACTTATTGATTTTGAAGTAAAGGACTTCACAAAAGTTTCTAAAGAAGATCTTCCCTCTGAGTTTGGCTACATTGTCACAGATCCTCCTTATGGTGTACGCCTTGATAGTGGTTCTGTTGCCATAAGAAAGCTCTACACCAACATGGGACAGATTATGAATAATGTCTTCTCTGGCTGGCATATATGCATTTTCTGTGGCAATAAAGAGCTTTTAGGATATATTGACCTTAAACCAAATAGAACAAATACCTTTATAAATGGTGGCATTGAATGTCAAGCTGCCCACTACTATGTATTCAGTGAACAAGAACGTCAACAACTTATGGAAAAAGCTATTGAAAGAAAACAACAACGTCTTTCTCAACCTCTTTCACCTGGTGCTCAAATGGCAGCAAATAGACTTAAAAAGAACCTAGCATCAATTGGACAAACAATGAAAGAGCAAGGAGTCTCTTGCTATAGACTCTATGATGCAGACATGCCTGAATATAGTGCTGCAATTGATTTCTACGAAGGGAAGTGGATTAGCCTTCAAGAGTATGCTGCTCCAAGTTCAATTGATCCGGAAGATGCAGAAAGAAGACTTAATGAGCTAATTTTAGCAACTGAAAGGGTCACTGGAATTGATTATGAAGACATTCATGTAAAACGCAGAGAGATTCAGCGTGGTGCAAGTCAATACAATAAGAGAAGTAGCAATTCTCACTTCATGATTGCAAACGAAAACGGCCATAAGTTCTTTGTTAACTTTGAAGATTACTTAGATACTGGCATTTTCCTTGACCATAGGCCTGTTAGAAAGATGATTCAAAGCATGTGCAAAGATAAGAGATTCCTGAACCTCTTTTGCTATACAGCAACTGCAACTGTTCATGCTGCAGCAGGTGGAGCCCTATCTACCGTAAGTGTTGACACTAATGCAAATTATCTTGACTGGGCAATGCATAATATGCAGGCAAATGGTTTTAATACTATGAACCACTTCTTTTACAGAGATGACTGTCTTTCCTTCTTAAGAGAAAATAGAGACGTCTTTGATGTCATCTTCTGCGATCCACCAACCTTCTCTAACAGCAAAGGTAAAGGCAGTTTTGACATTCAGAGAGACCATGGCTACCTGATTCGCTCCTGCATGAAGCATCTATCAAATAAAGGAACATTGATTTTCTCAACTAACTACACTCGCTTCAAAATGTTTGGTGAAATCTATGAAGATTTTATTGTTGAGGACATTACAGAGAGTACAATTGGGGATGATTTTAAACGCAACAGCAAAATTCACCGATGTTATCTTATTAAACACAGAATAGAGCGGGCTCAGTACGTTGAACCAACTAAGAAAATTGTAAAGAAAGTTGGAAAAGTCTACTTGAAACGCTAAAAACAGGCCAAAAAAGTAGACAAGTCTACTTAAACAGGCCAAAAGTGGACTCTTAAGTAGACTTTTACCTTCAAACTTGCCTTTCAGCTCTATGCTCTATCTAAAACTGTCAAATCTTCATCCTTTACATTAGAATCACAATAACCATAACGTTTTCTCTGAGTAACAAGGAAGAAGGCTCCTAATGCAGCAGAGCAGAACTCTGCAAAAACAATAGATATCCAAATTCCGTCCAACCCCCAGAAAATAGGTAGTATAAGGACAAACAGAACCTGGAACAACAATGTTCTAAGTGTGGAAATAAGTGCACTCACTACACCGTTATTTAATGCAGTAAAGAAAGATGAACAGTAAATTGCAAAACCAGTAAACATAAAAGAGAATGAATAAAAGAAAAATCCTCTCAGTGTCATCTGGACTAAATCAGCATCATAACTTACAAAGATCATTGTCAGTGGTTTTGACAATACCTCACCAGCCAGTACCATAAAACCAGATGCTCCTAAAACCAAAGTCAAACTCTTCTTAAACATGGATGCAAGTTCTTTCTTGTTTCCAGATCCATAGTTATAACTAACAATTGGAGCCGTACCAATAGAATAACCAATGAAAATACCAATGAAAACAAGCACAACATAAGTCATTGTCCCATATGCAGCAACACCGTTTTCTCCTGCAAATTTCATAAGCTGAACATTGAAAAGAAGACCAACAAGTGAAGAAGAAACAGTAGACAAAAACTCAGAAGAACCATTACCAAAAGCCTTCAAAAGAACACTCCAATCAAATTCAAAGCGTCTTAACCTAAGCAAACTGTCATTCTTCTTAGATACAAAATAGACTAAGGGAACAAGTCCTCCAACCATTTGGCTCATAACAGTCGCAGCCGCTGCACCATTAAGTCCCCATGGAAAAACAGCAACAAAAAGCCAGTCAAAGACAATGTTCGTTGAGCCAGCAGCAATAGTTGTAACAAGACCAAGTTGAGGCTTACCTGCAGCAACAAAGAAGCTTTGAAATTCATATTGAAGCAAAAGACCAACCAAGCCCAAAAGGACAATTCTTCCATATGAAATGCAATATTTAAGCATATCTCCTGTCGCGCCTAAAGCCTCAGCAATAGATGGCAACAGCACATATCCTACAACAGAAAAAATAGAACCCAAGATAATGGCAACACATATAAACATAGAAAAAAGTTCTTGAGCCTTTTTAGAATTTCCTTCCCCTAATGTTTTTGCAACTAAAGCACATCCGCCAGTGCCAAGCATAGTCCCCATTGCCCCCAAAATCATGATAACAGGGTAAATGAAATTCAATGCAGCATAAGCCGTCTTTCCTGTATAATTTGAAACAAAATAACCATCTACAACAAAATAAATAGATGTAAAAACCATCATTCCAATTGATGGCAAAGTAAAACGTAATAATTTACGATACGTAAAATGATCTGATATTTGAATATTCATAATAAACCTCTAGTAAATACCTGCGAACGGAGATTTTCGCAAAAACCTCCAACATCTAAAAAACAGACAGTAACGCTACCATTGGTTTGCTTGAATCTTTGTAAGTTTTCCTATCTCATCACGTAAAAGAGAATTAAATTTCTTGGTCACAGAAATCAATGCACGTTTTTCGTCTTTATCCAAAGCACAAAACGCCTTTCTCTCTGCATCCAAAAGAGGGTCAACATATTTCCTACAGAACTCTTCACCCGCCTCAGTAAAAACGATATTTTTATTTTTCTTGCTACCGGGAACAAATTCCAATTTTATTAAACCATCCGATTCCAACGACTTCAATGCAGAATTGATTGTTTGCGGACTATAAAACCAGTCATTACAGAAATCTTTTTGCGTACACGGAGATCTATGGCTCCAAAGAGAATAAATAAACCATTGCTCAGAATCAGACAACTTGCAAAACTTAGAATAAGAATGATACATGGCATCAATATCCTTGTATCCTTTATCAATGTCCTTTAGAGCTGTCTTAATGTCAATTTCTTGGATATCTTCCCCGTTCTGGGCCATAATTTCACCACCGTGCAAAACTGAGCACTCTTTTATTTAATCCGATTTCGGATAAAATGTCAACGCACTCCTAAAGCTGTCCTCCTATGACACCATCCAAAGTTACATGTGTTTTTGCAAAAATTTGTAAAAAAGATATAATCTAGTCATGTTTACTTTGAAAGCAGTACTTTTTGATTTAGATGGAACTATTTTAGATACCGTTGGAGACATCAATGCAGCACTAAACAAAACACTTGGAACAAGTTTTACGAACAAACAGTGCATGGGTTTTGTTGGAAATGGACTAAAAAACGCAATAAAAGCAGCAACAGAGTATGCCAATTTGAAAGACATCAATATTGATGAAGCTTTCTCCCAACTTGTTGAGAACTATAAATTAAGTCCAGTAAAATACACCAAGCCATATCCTAGAGTTCAGGAATATCTTGATTGGTTGGAAAGCCACAATATTGCAATTGGAGTTTTTTCAAATAAAGAACAAATACTAGCCCAAACAATTGTTCATACCTGCTTTCCTCATAACCATTTTGCTTTAATTATTGGAATGCATGGAGGATATGAACCAAAGCCATCGGGCCAAGCGGTGCTGGCATTCTGTAACAAAGTTGGGTGCAAAATTGAGAATCTCTTGTATGTAGGAGATAGCGAGGTAGATTATAAAACAGCACTTAATGCAAACGCAAAAATGCGTATTCTCACGTGGGGAATGCGAACGAAAGAACAATTACTTGCATCTGGCGTGCCAAAAGAGGTTCTAATTGATAGAATAAGCGAACTTCTTGAGAATCCTATTATTTACCAGGATAAACCACAACAGACTCTACGTGATATTTAGAAAGAGCCTTTCTTCCCTCAAGACCTGCAAGTTCAAGAAGGAATACAATTTCCGCAACCTCTCCGCCGAGCTTTTCAACAAGATCTGCAGAAGCCTTCATTGTTCCACCTGTAGCAACAAGGTCATCAATAAGAACAACCTTCTGACCCGGTTTGATAGAATCTTTATGAATTTCAATTGTTGCTTTTCCGTATTCAAGATCATACTCTTCAGAAACAGTCTCACGTGGAAGTTTTCCCTGCTTTCTGATTGGAACAAATGGCTTGTTGAGAATATATGCAATTGGAACACCAAGAATAAAGCCACGAGACTCAGCACCGGCAATAATATCGCAATCAACCTTCTTTACCAGCTTAACCATTTCATCAATAGCAAGTCTTAATCCGTCTGCATCCTGTAAAACTCCTGTAATGTCACGGAAAATAATTCCAGGTGCTGGAAAATCAGGGATACTGATGATGTAGTCTTCAACCTTCTTCATTTCTTAGTCCTCCAAATTATAGGCAATATCAGACAATAACTTCCTAAGTGTACTGAATGAGGCCCATGTTGCCAAGGCAGATATTTAACAATTTTACAAATTTAAACTGTGAAAAAATTTCACACTGGTTTCATTTTTTTCACAATTGATTTTTATTTTCAAATAGAAACATATCACTAAAGAGATTCTTCAAAGGTTTTTGCAAAATGAACTTTGTGAAGATTGGATTTGGATTTACGAGATAAAAGGCATTTTCTGAAAACTGAAATAATACTTTGTGTATTATGAAGTTAGAAGAAATGCTCTTTTAGCCGGAAAGGCAAAGTCAAGATTCATGAAGGCAGTTTTGCAAAAACCTCTTCAGTGCCTAAAAGGCTCATCTCTAGACTTGGCACGGTTCTTGCTACATAAAAGGCAGAGCAACAGTTTTTTTCATACCTCCTTTTAGTGTGATTGATGTCCGGGCGAAGAAGAACCCGGGCATCTTTCTTTTTACGTGGCATTTGACTATTATTCCAACCATGAAATTAAAAGAAGATAAAACTAGTACACAATTTTTAAAATTTCTGTTAATTGGTGCAATTGGATCCATTATTCAATTAGCTACGGTAAATATACTTTTTCAGTTGCTTAAAAACTGGAAAGCTCCACTTCCACAGTTTATGACAGGTATTTTCAATGAAAAAGTACTTGGAACGGGAAATAACAATTGGGGTTATTTATTACCTTTTTTTGCATCTCACTTTCTGTCAAATACTTATTCATATATTCACAATATGAAAGGAAACTTCAAAACAAATGCCCCAAGTTACTATTTTGCAATTTATATATCCTTGCTTGTAATTCTTATTGTAGTTGCCACCTGGCTTTCTGGAGTAATTGCAAACTTTCTTATGTCTACAGGAATAGACTTCTTTGTAACGCTGGGGCCAACAATTGGTTCTTTTGTCTCTAGTATAGTCTATACATTAATACTATTTCCAACAGAGAAATACATACTCTTCAAGAAAAAATAAGCCACCAAAACTTCTTGCATGAGATTTTTGCAAAAGCCCATCAATAGCACTTAAAGTAAACAGCAAACTCTCCCTCAATAGAAATCCCAAGACCGATAATAAAGTCACAGATTGGAGTTTGCACTCCATATCCAAGACCAAATCCTAAATCAAAGTCCGCTAGCTCAGAGAAAAAGACTGTACATTCGTTCTTAGGTGCAACAGCCCCATTTGCAATGCCAAAAGCATTGGCCTTACTTCTCCAGCCTGCACGAATTTGAGCAACCAAGAAACTTGGAAAAAACCCACCCAAACCGTACTGGGCACCAACGCCAAGAGTAATAATATCTCTTGCATACAAAGAAATTGAAGCGCCCGGAATTCCATTCCAACCACCAAATTGTTTATAAGAAGCCATGTATTCCATTGGTTCTCTGCTTGTAAAAGCAACAGCATCAAAGCAAAGACTTATCGTACTGGTAAGTGGAACATGTTGCTTATAAGAGACCCCCAACATATAGGTAGCAATATTTTTATAAAATCCTAGCCTACTAGTGAAATCTACTTTTAGGCCATTTGTAGCAAAAAGATTTTGGGTATAGTTGCCATACCAAACACCATTAAAGAAAAAACTAGGAAACGCGGTAAGACCTGCCTTTGAACCATCAATTGTCATACCTACCGCATAAAATCTACTTTCAATACCGGCATTAAGGTTAAAACATTTGCCATCTGTATACTTAAAGGAAAGTTCTACATTAGTCTGAAAGTCCATTGCATTATAGGGTGTTGTATTTGCTCGGTTTGAAATAGTTGAAACAGATCCCAAAGTAAAGGAAACCGATGGTTTAAAATAAAACACTGAGCCTTGACCTAAAAGAGGATAGTATAAATCCGCTCCAAAAGAAAAATTATCTCCAAGATATGCCTTAATGGAAAGGTCCCAATCTGTATTATGTAAATTTTTTAAGAAAAGGCTAAATCTCATATCCGGCAAGAATTGAAGCAAAGCAGGAGAATCTTGAGAGATTTTACCATAAACTTCAGAAACCGCTGAGATTCCTAATAATAGCCTAGAACTGGAGAATGCGTCTGTATTTTCCTCATTTGCAAGTAATTTAGACCATTGTATTGTATACCTTGAACCCTCATCTGTAGTTGTTTCTTCCGCTTGTTCCTCTGTTTCTTTTCCTAGTTCTGGCAATGAGAAATATGGACCAACTCTATCTGGATCTTGCACTAGACTTGGATCAGAGGCAAACAGTGAAGCAATTTCATTTAATTCTTCCAGATGTTTTTCTACTTCATCTTTGCCTCTTTGAATAGTAGCTTTTGTATTACTGAAATCAAGAACAAGAATATCGTCTACTATAGGAGTAAGAACCAAGTCTGCACTTGAGTACTGATTTTTAATAGTGTTAATTACAACCAAATTTAATGTTGCATTTGCTGCACCAGTTATAGTGTGCATGTCATCTACATTAAATTTAGAAGACGCGTTTAAATCAACTCCAATAACAATGTCATATCCAAGAGATCTTGCATATGTTAGTGGCATGTTATCCACAAGACCTCCATCCAAAAGATAAAGACCCTCTACTTCGTAAGCATCAAAGGCAAGTGGAATGCTCATACTTGATCTCATAGCATCTATGAGAGAGCCACCTTCAAATAAAACATAATCTCCGCTACTAGCATCTGTAGCAACAGCTCTATAAGGAACCGCTAAATCATCAAAACTGATATCCTCTGGAATTCTACTAAGGATTTGATGAAAAAATTCAAGAATTTTTTTATCGCTAATAATACCAGAAGTTTCCCCTACACTCTTCTCAGAAACAGCAACAGAAAGAACATTAAATCTAGAATTATCAAACGGTTCTATGAGTGGCTGATAATCCGTTTCAAGAATTTGTGTAAAAAGTTGAGTTAAATCATTCTCTGTAACAAGCCTTTCTATATCGCCAGAACTGTAACCTGCGCCATAGAGACCTGCAATCAAAGCACCAATACTAGTTCCCATTATCATGTCTACAGGAATTCCCATTTCTTCCAAAGCAGCAAGAACGGCAATGTGAGCCATTCCTCTAGCTCCGCCTCCTGAGAGAACCACAGCAACTGTTGGACGTCCTAAATTTGTTGGAGCTTTAAAAGAAAACGGCTCTTGTCCTTCTGCAGTTATGGATATTGCATGAACACCATTTATATAAACATTAGAGTCAGCAGCCACATTAGCATTGAGGCTAAAACAAATACAGAAAATAAGGATTGCAATTACAGTTCTTTTCATAACCATTTTGTAGCATGTTTTTGAGCTTTTTTCTATTAAGAACGACTGTGCTATTGATATTTACTGAAAAAAAAATTTAAAATAGTAAAAGATTCTAATTAAGAATAATTACTGTTAAGCAAGACTACGGAAGACTATAGAGCTATCCTAGATTGTTTTGGAGGAAAAAATGAGTAACAAGTATGAAGGAACACAGACAGAAAAAAACCTTTGGACAGCATTTGCTGGAGAATCACAAGCAAGAAACAAGTACAGTTATTTTGCATCCACAGCCAAGAAAGAAGGTTTTGAACAGATATCGGACATCTTTTTGAAGACAGCTGATAATGAAAAAGAACATGCCAAAATGTGGTTTAAAGAACTTGGTGAATTAGGAAAAACAGCTGAGAACTTGAAGGCCGCAGCAGATGGTGAGAACTACGAATGGACAGACATGTATGATGGCTTCGCAAAGACTGCAGAAGAAGAAGGTTTTCCAGAACTTGCAAAAAAATTCCGCCTTGTTGCTGCCATTGAAAAACATCATGAAGAAAGATACAGAGCTCTTCTTCACAATATTGAAAATGCTGAAGTATTTGCAAAAAGTGAAGTTAAGATTTGGGAATGCCGCAATTGTGGACACATTGTAGTTGGAACAAAAGCTCCTGAAGTTTGCCCAACATGCAACCACCCACAAAGTTACTTTGAAGTAAGCGCACAGAATTATTAATTTTTTTCAATCTTTTACAAGAGGACCTTCCAAGCTTATGAAAAACAAGCTATTTTAAATGGGGAGGTCCTTTATTAAAATGAACAATCTATTACTAGGGATGTTTAAACTCTACGACATCAGAGCTAAAGAACAAAATCTTACTGACGAAATAAGAGAACGGCTATATAACGCCATAGTTTTTTATTATAAAGAAAGCCTCAAAGCCTCTTCTGTTGTAATATGCAGAGATGCAAGGTTATATGTTCCTCAGCTTGTAGAGGGCCTTACAGATGCATTTACAAAAGCAGGAATAGATGTTTTTATAAATCCCCTTCCAATATCCACTTGCCAATTCTACTACACCTGCATGAAACACAGAGACAGTGCCGGCATAATGGTCACAGCTTCACACAATCCAGGTGAATATGTAGGAATGAAACTAATGGCACAGGAATTACTTCCATTGGCATACGGCAATGGACCAGAAGGTGGAATTGAACAAATAAAAAACAATTACATTGCAGGTAAAGTTGTCACAAATTCAAATGTTCTCGGCAAAGTTATTGTTGTAAACGAATTAGAATCTTACATAAACTATTCAATGGAGCTTGCTGGCGTTACTGACGGTTCTCTCAAAGGACTTAGAGTTTTATTTGATTTCTTAAACGGTTCAGCAGGCTTTGAAGAAGCACTTGCATTTCAAAAAGCCGGTGCAACTGTAACATTTAGAAATCTCGTACCTAATGGATTTTTCCCACATGGAGATCCAAATCCAATAATTGAAAAATCCATTGCCCCAACTAGAACAACCATGAAAGAGGGCTCTTTAGATATTGGATTCTGCTTTGATGGAGATGGCGACAGGATGGACCTCATGGATAGTAATGGCCAACAAATTACACCAGGCCTCAACATGTCCATACTTATTCCTAAGGTCATGGAAATTTACAGCAATACAAAGCGCAATTTTTATGCCGATGTCAAAGCCCTTCCTATTGCACTTTGTGAAATAGCAAAAGCTGGAGCCAATGTTCATATCATTAGAAACGGACACTCATTCATCAAAGCAAAACTTAGAGACAATTGTAATTTAGGTTATTTTGCGTCAGAAGAGGAATCTGCCCACTACTATATGAACTTTCCTTATAATCCCAAGGATTTATCACAAGGCTATGCAGCAATTGAGTCTACGCTCTTTTTTGCACTCTTAACAGCAAGATGTAGGCTAGAGAATCCACAGGCATATAAGAAAGTAAAAGCCCTACAGGCATCTATTTTTAGAGCACGTGAATGGCCACTATATTGTGAAGCAGCGCCAGAAAAGATGCCCCAAATCCTAGAAGAAGTTGAAAAAAAGATGACTTCACTAGGAGCACAGGTCATCAAAACTATGGATGATGGCAGTGACCTAGATGCAACACTAATGCGTTTTAACCTTCCTGACAAATTTGATTCTACCACATCTTTAGATGGAAAGATTTGGGGTCAAGTCTCACAAAGAATCTCACGCAGTGAAGATTCTTTAGTTCGCTGGGACGTTGTATCAAACGACAAAGCCTTTTGCAATGAATTAAACTCTACTATCAGAGAAGTAACAGATAAATATGTAAGCCAAGGCTACGCTAAATATTAATAAGTTAAAGAGGTTTTTCCAAAAACTCAAAGTTCTCAATTACTTGTGCATTTTGGCCAGCAAACAGTAGCAACAGCATCTAATGCCTTTGCATCTGCTGGAGCCCAGTCCAATTGATATAATTCTTCCGGAGTAATCCATCTTGCACTTAAATGTTCATTGAGCTTTGGCTCTTGATTTTCATCCAAAACACAAAGGAAAATTTGCATTGTCATATGAAAATGTGGATACTGATAATTTACTGTTGTAATTAACTCTTTAACTTCCACCTTTATTGAAAGTTCTTCAAAAAGTTCACGAAAGATAGCTTGCTGAGGACTTTCTCCTTTTTCTATCTTGCCACCAGGAAATTCCCATTGAAAAGGAATTTCTGGTTTTTTTGAAGCACATTGCGTTGCAAATAACTTCCCATCCCTCATAATTGCAGCTCCAACAACTTCAATATGTTTCATTAGAACCTTCTCAACAATTGGCATGAGCTGTCTTTTATTATGAGTAAAGATTAGAGAAGAGACCACGAAGGCCAAAGCCATAAATGCTATTCCACAAAGAGCCTTTTGTACTTCATTAATAGAAATCAATCCACCAAGAAGATAACCTACTGGAAATAATGCTAAAGGCAATGCAAAAACAAGAACTGTGCTTAGGATGGTTTTTCCTGGCGGAAGAAACAGCTCAACTATATCTCCTTCTTTTACTTCCACTTTTTTACTATTTATGGCCAAATACTCATTCTGATCCTTGTTGTTACAAAACATCTTAGCGTGGCATCCGCTACAAGCAGAATTGTCACAGCCAACTAGGACAGTCCCATCTTTGTTTATTTTTTTTACAGTTACAACAGCATTCATCTTACAATACCCATCTATTCTAATTCTGGAACATCAACATCAAGTTTAATAATTTCTATGTAGGTTGCTTTTCCGTCATTATCAAACTCACACAACAGCCCTTGCATTTGTGGTTTAACCCAATATTCTTTGGATTTTATTAGTGCTTGAGTTCTTATGTGTTTTATTTCCGTCTCTGGCTCAAAACCTCCAACGCTCATACTTGAACCACAACGTCCAAGGTCTGTTATATATGCTGTTCCACCCGGTAAAATCTGTGCATCAGCAGTTAACACTTTGCTATGAGTTCCAACAACTGCACTAACTTTTCCCTGCAAGAGATATCCCATTGCGGCCTTTTCAGCTGTTGTTGAGGAGTGAAATATGTAAAACACAAATGGTGTTTGTTCTTTTGCCTTTAGAACGATATTTTCTGCAAAGGTAAAGGGATTATTTAAATGTGGCGTATTAAAATTTCCCATGCCTAGAGTGTTAATAATACACACAGATTGGTTTCCAACGTTGTAATATCTCATTCCACGCCCAGGAACTGTATCTGGATAGTTTGCAGGCCTTAGAATCCTATCTTTTTTGTCTATGTTCTCAACCATATCGGGCTTATAAAAAGCCTTCTCTCCAAGGGTGATAACGTCTACACCAAAGTTACGCATTGTCACGGAGGATTGCACTCCAAGTCCAAAACCACCTGTAGCACCTTCTCCGTTGATTATGGCTAGGTCAATGTGACGTTCCTTTTTCAATGGCTTTAGAGCATTTTTCAAAACGCCAATACCACATCTTCCAACAACTTCACCCAAAAACAAAACTTTCATAAGACAAATTTACTCATCATTCAACTACTTTGCAATAGGCTAGTTTAGGTGTATATTTGCTGTATGACAAATAGAAAAATGGCACACTTCTTGCTTGTATTAGTCCTCAAAATGTCTTTAATCCTTTTTTGTCTATTTGCCTTGCTTTCTTGTTCAAAAACAACTTCTAAGTCAATTCCTATTGGAGAACAAGAATTGCCTGATATGATTCTTGAAAATGCACAATATACCTTGGGAAGACCAAATGAGGATGCTTTAATCATGAAGGCTTCAAAGATTGAAATTTACAAAAGTGAAAAAGGAACAACACTAGAGGATGTTCAATTTTGGCAAAATACTGAGGGCGGATTTACAGGCTCGTGTGGCTTAGCACAAATTGACAAAGATAATAACCACGCTGTTCTTACAGGAAATGTTGAAATTAAAAGAGAAAGCGATGGAATTCAAATTTCTACTCAAGAAATAGAATGGAACAATGATGAGTCAACTCTTCAAACAACAGAAGCAGTTAAAATTGTCTATGGAGATGGGACAGAAATAGAGGCTCAAGGATTATATGCGGAACTGGATAAGAATCTTTTTGAATTTGAAAATATTATAAGAGGGACCATAAATGAATAGCCCAAAAAGGAAGTTTTTAATTGTTTTTCTTATGTTAGTACTCAATGGTGCTATTGTTTATGCTTCAAACATTAGCTTCTCTGGTGGATATACTAAGGTCAATTTACAAGAAGGTAATAAATCTGTCAGTCTCTCTGGTGGAGCAAACGTTACTGCAGATGGTCTTACAATTAAAGCAAATGCAATTGAGCTTTATGGAACTGATTATAAATACGTAAGTTGTAATGGAGATGTTGAAGTTAGTGATTCAGAACGAGGAATAAGCCTCACATGTCCATCTCTCTCATTTGATAGAGAAAGCGGGAAAATTGTGTCTGATGGGTGGATTGAAATTGAAGACACAACAAATGAAGCAACCTTGTCTGGGGCTTGGTTTGAATATGACACAAAAACAACACTAATTAAATTGCAAATGATGGCAAAGATTGTAAAAGTCACAGATGATGGTCTTATGACATGCCAAGCAGACAGCATTGAATTTAATAATGAAACCCAGACCGTTACCCTTAAAGGAAATGCTGAAGTCCAATGGAATGGAAATACATATAAAGCATCTTTGATTATTGTTGATTTAAACAATAACGGGATTACAATGCATGGTTCCATAACAGGAGAAGTCAATGGATAACATTCTTAGAGTTGAACATTTAAAAAAAAGATATGGAAAACGCGAGGTTGTTAAAGACATCTCTTTTGAAATGACAAGTGGACAAATTATTGGCCTTCTTGGTCCTAACGGAGCCGGCAAAACAACCACCTTCTACATGATTGTAGGTTTTATTGCAAACAATGGAGGTAAGATATCATTAAATGGAATAGATATTACAGACCTGCCAATGTATAAAAGAGCTAGACTTGGTATTTCTTATCTCCCACAAGAACCATCAATCTTTAGAAAGTTAAGCGTTGAAGATAATATTAGGCTTGTAGTTGATTCAAGAGACAATATGGACAACAAAAGAAAAGAGATTGTTGTAAAAGGTCTCTTAAAATCTTTTGGACTTACAGATCTTGCAAAGCAAAAAGGTTATACACTCTCAGGAGGAGAACGTAGAAGGACAGAAATTGCTAGATGTCTAGCAACGAGCCCAAGATTTTTATTACTTGATGAACCTTTTGCAGGAATTGACCCAAAGGCTGTTTATGAAATTAAACAAATAGTTAGGTCCTTAGCTAGACTTGGTATTGGCATACTTCTAACAGACCATAATGTTAGAGATGCTCTTTCTATAACTACCTGCTCTCATATCATTAGTGATGGATCCATTCTAGTCTCAGGTGGGAAAAACGAGCTTCTAGCAAATAATATTGCTAGGGATATCTATTTTGGAGATTCGTTTGAGTAATCCAAATAGGAAGAAGAATTTATCATGGAATTAGGACTAACTCAAAGCTTAAAACAAGAACAAACTTTATCTCCTCAAATGCTACAATCCCTTGCCCTTTTACCAATGCCAATTCTTGAGCTAAAAGAACATATTCAAAAGGAAATAGAGTCTAATCCTGCTTTAGAAATTCCAGAACGAGAATTTAGCGAACCATCCTTACAACAAACAGAACCCAATAGCTATGATGAAGGTTTTGATGATGCAGACTCTTCTTATTATGAAAGTTATGATGGCTATTCTAGAAACCAAGACTATCAAAATCAAACAGATTCCTATTACTCTGCAGATGCAGAAGACGCTTCAGATAGAGCAAACCAAATGCTGGAGAACTCTTCTGCTTCCAATAAAACTCTCAAAGAATACTTAATAGAGCAACTTGGAGAAGTTCCTATCTCTGAAGAAGAAAAAAGTGCTGCAACCATGCTCATTAGCAATCTAGATGAAAACGGATTTTTAATTTTAACACCCCAAAAGCTGTTTGAGAACTCAAATTTTAGCACAGAAGTGATAAATAAGGCCATCATAACAGTACAAGGCTTTGACCCTTCTGGCGTATGTGTTGAAAATTTTAGACAATCGCTTATTCTTCAAGCAAAAAACTTAGGTATGGCAGAAAGCGATCTTGAAATCTTCACAAACCTTGTAAACAATGAACTTGAAAAAATTAATGCTGGCAAACTGAAAGAAGTTTCTAACGCTCTAAAAATTCCAGAAGAAGATTTAAATTCCTTCATATCTATTTTAAAAACACTCACCCCGTATCCGGGACGGACCTACAGTGATGATGTTGATTCTTACATAGCACCAGATTTTGCCATACACAATAAAGATGGAATTTTAACTCTAGACATAAACAAAGCCGATATCCCAGAACTTGAACTCTCACCAGAATTTTGTAATCTTTCAAAACAACTAAAAAAGAAAGAAGATAAAGCTACTTCTAAATGGATCAACGACAAAGTAAAAGAAGCAAACCTACTAATTGACCAAGTCAATCTAAGATTTAAAACACTTTACAATGCAGCAGTTGCACTAATGGATTTTCAAAAGGACTTTTTCTTTAAGGGTCCTAGATATTTAAAAACAATGAAACTCAAAGATATTTCCAATCAAATTGGTGTACATGAAACCACAATGAGTAGACTTGCTCAATCAAAATATGTTGATACAGATTGGGGAATCTTTCCCTTCAAATACTTTTTCTCACAGGGCGTAAGCTCAACAAACTCCTCTGCAGAAACTGTATCACGTAATGTTGTCAAGGAAATGGTCAAAGAAATCATTCAAGACAACAACTCCCTTTCTGACCAAAAAATATCGGATTTGCTCAAAGAAAAAGGAGTTGATTGTGCAAGAAGAACCGTTAACAAGTACCGCAAAGAGCTAAATATTGAATCTTCATATCAACGCAGCTGATAAATTTAAAACAAACCTATAATCTTTCAGCCTTCTCTACATCCAAGAAATACTTGTAACTATCAACCTTAAGTTCTCCACAGGCTGGTTCATCACAAGCAATGATAGCATTTTTGTGAAGTTGAAGAGCACTACATGTCCACTGCTGGCTTACTCCACCTTCAACAGTATGAGCAAGAGCTCTTGCCTTGTTATGACCATTAATTAAAATCAAAACTTCTTTTGCATCTGTAACTGTTCCAACGCCAACAGAAAGAGCATAAGAAGGAACTTTACTAGGATCATTATCAAAGAACCTTGAATTAACAATCTTAGTATCTGTTGTAAGAGTTCTAACCCCCGTTCTAGAAGACAAAGAAGTAAAAGGCTCGTTAAAAGCAATATGGCCATCAACACCAATTCCGCCCAAGAAAAGATCTATTCCTCCATAAGAAGCAATCTTCTTTTCGTAATTAATACACTCTGCTTCTGGGTCATCTGTCATACCATTTAGGATATTTACATTTTCTTTTGGAATATCAATGTGATCAAAAAAATTGCTCCACATAAAATACCAATAGCTTTGGTCATGTGTTTTTGGAAGGCCAAGATACTCATCCATATTGAAAGTCACAACATTTTTGAATGAAACTGCTCCAGCTTTATTCATACGTGCAAGCTCTTTATAAACACCAAGTGGGGAAGATCCCGTAGGAAGCCCAAGAACAAATGGTCTAGCTTCTTTATGGTTGTTAATTGCTTTTGCAATATGACGTGCAGCCCAAAGGCTCATTTTCTCATAGTTGTCTTGAATGATTACGCGCATCTCGTCCTCCTAAAGTTGACACATGTAGTTACTTATACAGTATATCCCTTCTTTTTTAAGAGTTCCACAACCTCATCAACATAGTGTTTACAGGTTTCTTCACTCTCTGCCTCTACCATAACACGAATTAGAGGTTCTGTTCCACTTTCGCGAACAAGAATTCTACCATTTCCTTCAAGTTTATTCGTAATATCAGAAATTGCAGTAAGAATATCATCATCTTCCATTACAAGAGTTTTGTCAGCTACAGGAACATTAGCAAGTGCCTGAGGATACAAAGTCAAACCGCTGGTTAACGCACTAAGTTTTTTCTTAGATGCCATCATAACTTCCATGATTTTGATAGCAGTTAAAATACCATCACCACTTGATGCATATTTTGCAAAGACTATATGACCGCTCACTTCTCCACCAAATCTGCAGCCATGTTCAATCATATAGTCATGAACATACTTATCTCCAACCTTGGTTTTGACATACCCTATTCCTTCTTCTTCAAGAGCTTTGAATAGTCCATAATTAGACATAACTGTGGCTACAATTGTATTTGTGACAAGTTTTCCTCTCTCTTTCATGTATTTTCCATACACGTAAAGAATATGGTCACCAGTAAGAACATGCCCTTTTTCATCAACGGCCAGACATCTATCCGCATCACCATCAAAAGCAAAACCAACATCAAGTCCCTTATCCATGACAAGTTTTTGTAAACCTTCAATATGGGTAGAGCCAGCATTCTCATTTACATTAAAGCCATTTGGATCTGCATTAATAACATAAGTTTTTGCACCCAAAGCCTCAAACACTGCCCTTGCAATATTCCAAGAAGTACCATTTGCACAGTCTAGACCAACATTCATACCCTTAAATGAATACTTACTCAAAGAAATCAAGTAACCAATGTATCTATTTCTTCCTGAAGAATAATCCACCATCTTGCCAATACTATGTCTAGTTGCAAACGGCAATTCATCCCACTTTTGTCCAAAGCATTCCAGCTTCCCATCTATGTAATCTTCACATAGCTTGAGAACATTTTCCTCCATCTTTTCGCCATACTTGTTAACAATCTTTATTCCATTATCGTAGTAAGGGTTATGCGAGGCCGTTATCATAATACCACAATCAAAATCGTCAACATGTGCAATATAGGCAACCGATGGTGTTGTGGTTACATGCATTAAGTACACATCTCCACCAGATGCAACAATTCCACCAGAAAGCATATACTCAAACATATAACAAGAACGTCTTGTGTCTTTCCCAATAACAATTTTTGGACTTTCTTCATCTCCACGTTGTTGCTTTAAAGCTTTAAAATACCAACCTAGAAATCTTCCAACTTTGTAAGCATGATCTGCAGTAAGAGTCTTATTTGCCTCACCCCTAAATCCATCTGTTCCAAAATACTTACCCATTTTTCTTTTCCCCTTTTATCTTTATTCCTTAGCAACAATAGCCTGAGAGCTTTTGTATATGCGATTTTCTTCTATAACACCTCTAACACAAGACATTGGATAAACCATAGTATGTCTTCCAATTATTGTTCCCGGATTCAAAACACAGTTACATCCTACTTCAACAAAGTCACCTAACATTGCACCTATTTTCCTAAGCCCTGTTTCAATATCCGGTCTAGCATGAACAACAATGTTTTTCTTATTTGCTTTAATATTAGAAGTCACAGCTCCGGCTCCCATATGAGAATGAAAGCCTAGAATACTATCTCCAACATAGTTAAAATGAGGAACTTGACAGCAGTCAAAGATAATTACATTTTTAAGCTCTACAGAATTACCAATAACACAGTCATTTCCAATAAGAGCACTACCCCTAACAAAGGCACAATGCCTTACCTCCGTGTTTGCCCCAATAATACAAGGCCCATCAATGTATGCAGAATCAAATATCTTTGCACTCTTATGAACCCATACATCTTCTTTAATCTCTGTAAATTCTTCCTTGGGTAAATTTCTACCAAGGCCAATAATCATAGATTTAATGCCAGAAAGAGCCTGCCAAGGATATTCAAAGCCTTCTAAATAGTCTTTTGCTAGAGTATGATTTAAATCAAACAAGTCAACAGTTTTTATCATTCACAAACCCTTACATGAAGGCATTATTTAAACAGGTAACGCAATAGGTCAATCTTTAAACAGCAGTCTTTATAATATCAGATTAAAGACTTTACAAATATTATGATAAAACTTTACATTTTTTACTCTTTAACTTTATAATCTCATATCATGTATAGGACCATAGAAAAGACAATTATAAACTTAGCTAAAAAAAATCCTGTGCTCATTATTGAAGGTCCTGCTGGTTACGGAAAGAAAGAATTAGCAAGAAAGTTGTTTCCAGATAAGAAAATAGTTAACTTTGAAGACAGTTATATTAGACAACTAGCCCAACAATCACCTAGAACTTTTTTGCTTGCGTTTCCAGATGGTCTAATAATTCTGGAAGCCTTCAAAGTTAAAGGTATTCTTGATGCGGTCAAATACTATGTAGATGCAAATGGATTTTCTCCTGCAAAATATATACTAACGTCTTCTTATAAGATAGATGAAACAGTTTTGAACAATGAAGTCATACCTTACTCTCGAATATTTGTCACTGGCCTTTATGTTGAGGAGCTAATAAAACAAAAAAAAGCCTCAAATAATCCTTTTGAAAATATAGTTTTAGGACAGCATCCCAATATTTTTTCCAAAGATTATACTTTAGACACAGCAATTGAGAATATTATCAACCAGGCAATGAATCATCCCACAAAAAAGATAAATTCTTCAAATGAACTCCTGTTTAGGAAATTTCTTGAATCATGTGCAAAAATATCGGGCCAAAATCTGTCTATGAATCAGATTGCAAAAGAGGTAGGGATATCGGCCCCTACTGTTAAGATGTGGATTTCAATACTGGAAGACCTTTGTGTTGCAAATGTTGTCAGCTGCGAGAATAAAGGCCCTATCTTTTACTTGATAAATACTGGCATAACATGCAAATTTCTTGGACTAAATTCGCCATCTGATTTAATCTTAAACCCACATAGAGATGCTATTGTGACATCTTTTGTATTTGGAGAACTTTCAAGAATAAGATTGTCAAAAAACCTACCTCTAGACCTTAGAGTGTCAATAAAAGACCCTTCTGGTCAGCTTGTCTTTTTTGCAAAATGGAATAAGAAATATGAGATATCAATTTGTCCACAGATAGAGGTCACGGAGAGCTTTTTCCAAAAGAAAACGCTAAATAAATCAAACAAAAAAAGAATTATTTTACATTTGGGAGATGTAACATACACAAATAAAGGTGTTGATTGCGTGTCTTGGAGAGATTGGTATAAGTTTGCTTGCGAAATAGATTATTTCAGCTGAAAAGTTGCTGAAAAGTTTGCTTGACGATTAGCATTTAGCGTGGTAATTTTTATCGTACGAGGTTTTAAAATCTCTGGGGGTGTGGGTTTCCACATAATTTTACTTGGCCATGCACCAACAGTTGCATGAAAAAATCAAAGATAGGAAGTGTTCTCATGCGTTTATTTGATACACATTGTCATATTGGTTTAATTCACGAAGATCCACTGGAGCAGCTTATTGTAGTCCAGTATGCCAAAAGAGCTGGAGTTTCCAATATTATATCGGTCTGCAATCGCATCACAGACTTTGAAACTATATATAACAATCTCAAGAGTGCAAAAAATGTTTTCCACGCAGTTGGTGTCTCTCCTACAGAATGTGGAAACGTTTATGGCCACTGGGAGGCAGATGTCCTCAAATATCTCAAATACGACAGAGTAGTTGCAGTTGGCGAAACAGGATTAGACTATGGTAAATTCAAGCAATATCAGGATATACAAGTTGAATTTTTCTTAAAACATCTTGAAATTGCAAGAAGAGCCCACCTTCCAGTTATCATTCACAACAGAGAAGCAGGAGAGCACATTCTTGAAATCCTCAAGAACAACATCCCAGATGAAGGAGCAATCTTCCACTGCTATTCTGAAGACTGGAACTATGCCTTCAGGGCCATGGAACTACCTGTCTACTTCTCTTTTGCTGGCAATATCACCTACAAAAATATCAAGAAGATAACCGATACTATCAAAAATCTTCCTGAAAACAGAATTCTCATTGAAAGTGAAGCTCCATTCTTGGTTCCTTATAAGTATGCAAAACGTAGAAACAAACCAGAATATTTGCCAGAGACAGCAAAAGCTGTTGCAGAGATTAAAGGCATTCCACTTGAAGAGATGGCTGAAATTCTTTTTAACAACAGTCTAAATGCTTTCCACCTAACAGAGGTATAAAAGGTACAATGAGGCAATTGTGACAGACCTTATTCATCCCATCTCTATAGGAAATATTCATCTCAAAAGTAATGTATTTCTTGCGCCACTTGCTGGCTACACAGACAAAGTCTTTCGTAGCATTTGCCTAAAACATGGTGCTGCGCTTACTTATACGGAAATGGTTAGCAGTGAAGGCATTGCTCGTGGTAGTGAGAAAACAATCATGCTCATGAAAAGAGGAGAAAATGAGGAGCATTTAGCAGTGCAACTTTTCATGCCAGATGCAGAGACAGCAAAACGTTCATTAGAAGGAACAATGGCCTATAATCCATCTATAATTGATATAAATGCAGGTTGCCCGGTTCCAAAGGTCATCAAAACTGGTGCAGGTAGCAGTTTGCTAAAAAGTCCAAAGACTATTTATGAGATAGTACATGCCATATCTTCCAATGTCTCTATACCTGTCACAATAAAGATTAGAACAGGTTGGGATTTAGAGAATATTAACTATCTAGAAACGGCGGAAGCTGCATTTTCAGCTGGAGCAAGTGCTCTATGCATGCATGCAAGAACTAGAAGCCAGTTGTATATGCCAAGTGCCAATTGGAGCTTATTAAAGGATCTTAAAGCCCATTTTCCAGAGAAAATTATAATTGGATCTGGAGATCTTTTTACCGCTGAAAATGGCTTAAGAATGTTACAAGAAACTGGCATTGACGCTATCATGTTTGCTCGTGGTGCAATAGGAAATCCGTTTGTCTTTGAACAAATTTATGCATTGGCACAAGGACAACATGCGTTAGAGATATCGGTCCAAGAAAAAAAAGATGCAATTGAGACTCACCTTGCAGGCCTTGTGGACTTTCTTGGAGAAAATGCTGCCTGTAGAGAAATGAGAAAACACGTATGTGCTTATCTAAAAGGCATTCCAAATAGTGCAAAAGTACGCCAACTTGTAACAACAGCTCTTACTGTTGAAGAATACAAGAAAGCTCTAGCTTTGCTGTCTAATTGACCTTATTTCTCAATAATTATAACATTTTAGCAGTTTTGCAAAATAAGCTTTATTGGAGAGACGGTTAAGATGAAAGTACTTGTTTTGGGTTCTGGCGCAAAGGATCATGCTATTGCTTGGTTGTTTTCCAAGAGTAAACTTATTGAAGGTCTTTATGTTGCACCAAGCAACCCAGGAACTGCAAGCTTTGCAGTTAATCTCCCAGATGTAAATCCGGCAGACAAGAACCAAGTTCTTGCAGCCTGTAAAGAATATGGTATTGACTTTGTCTTCATTGGAACTGAAATGCCTCTGCAGACAGGGGTGATTGATCACCTAAACAAAAATGGAGTTTCCACATTTGGCGCTCCAAGTTATGCTCTTAAGCTTGAAGGAGACAGAAAGTTTGCTAGAGAATTTGCTGCAAGACACAATATTCCAGTTCCAAGTTATAAAGTATTTACAACTGCAAAAGATATTGAGGAATATTTAGATGCAAATGAAGGCAAGACCTTCACAATTAAAACTAATGAAATGTCTCCTTCTCGAACAATGGCATACTCTAACGACAAGGAAGTTCTTCTACCTTTTGCAGAGAAGTTACTTCAGAAGGGCTCAGTCATTATTGAAGATAAAGTTGAAGGCATTAGCATAACAGGCTCCATCCTAGTAGATAATGTTGGTTATTTTGTCCTTCCTCTATGCTCAGAATACACAAAAAGAGAACACACAGATAAAGGCCTTGGAACACCAACTGGTGGAATGGGTGCTGTTTGCCCTATTCCTTTACAAGCTGATATCAAAGAAGCCATCTCAAAGAAAATTATTCATCCAACATTTAAGGGTCTAAAAGAAGAAAACCTTTACTACAAAGGGGTATTAACCTTCTCTATTGTTTTGGCTTCAGATGGTCCTTATTTGGTTGACTATCACGTACGTCTAAATGACCCTGCAACACAAGCAATGGTTCCACTAATAAAAAACGATCTTGTAGAACTTATGATGGCCATGCAGAACAATACACTCAAACAGGTTGAACCTGTAACTAGCAATCAAAGTTCAGTTTGTGTTGTAATTGGCTCAGAAGGCTATCCTAATAACACTAAAACTGGCATGAAACTTGCACCTATTGCTCCAAAGTTCTTGGGCAATTGCTATGATGATGGTACATATGTTTTCTTTGGGGCCGTTCAACAAAATGAAAATGGAGAAATCTACACCACTGGTGGCCGTGCAGCAACCATTGTTGGAGTTGGTCAAAACATCATTGAAGCAAATTCAATAGCTTATAAAGCAATTGATACCATAACTTTTGATGGTTCTTGGTACCGTGAGGACATTGGCAACAAATTCTTTGAAAATTCCACTACTAGATAGTGTTTATAGAGAAGCCTAACGACCAATAAGAACAATGTAATCAATATCCCATGGGTTATCTTCACTGTAGGCTCCAATTTGATATCCAGTTTGCCCCTCTTGAATCATATACACCCTTGCTGTAGCCAATTCCTTGTTCTAAGGTCTTATCTCCATCATCTTCCATTAATTAACGCCAAGTCCAACTGTTACACTAGATATTCTTTGGTAGAACCACTGTGTTGCCGGAACTCTACCATTGTGATAGTAAGCCTCAATACGCACTGTTCTTCCATCAACTAGGAAGTTGCCAAGTTCAAGACCTCCTCCAGCAGTAATTTCATATTCCCATGGGTTTTCCTTATTATATCCACCAATAGTATGTAAAGTTTGACCATCCTGATGGAACTGAAAATCTGCTGCTAAAAAGATTGCACCAAAACCAACATTCAAACGCCATTCAACACCCGTATGAATTCTCCAAGCCTTATATGAACCATTTGATGTTCTCTTAAGATTCTGTTCTTCATCTAACTGAGATTGTGGAACATGTTCGCCATCACCAGAAGTTCCACCAATACGGTCAATCAAAGTTGGATTTGAGGTATCTCCAGCAACAGGATTATCATAATCAGCAGGAACATGAATAAACGGCCTAAGCCAGCTAGGATTTTTAGGAAGCTCAGCTTCACCATAAATTCTAAAACCAAAAGGAATATCTGCAGAAACAGCAAAAATCCACGAATTATCTCTTACGTATTCAACTGGCCCATTAAGATAGTACTCTTTAGAAGAATCCGCATCAGAAGATGTTTTAGCATAATTAAATAAAGAGCCAGAATTATACCTTTTTTGAAAATTAACTTCATTATATGTATAATACTTTTCAAGCATTTCATCACCATAATGGCCAGAAAAATGATGTAGCCCAAAACGGAAAGTAACTCTGTCAGCAACTCTTAATGAGGCTCCTAGCAAATAGGAACCATCAAAATCCAAAGTGTCATTCTTTCCAAACATATTAAAGATTGTGTTTATATAGCCTGCAATATTAACTTCCAAATCAGCAGAAGGTATCCAGTCTTTTCCATTGAAACGAACCCTGAATAACCCCAAAGAAATTGCAGTTTTCATGTTTATATAGGATTTATTCTCAGCCTCTGCAGCATCAGCTGAATAAGGAATTAAAGCATAGAAAGCCTTATCATTTGTACCCGTTGTATCAGAAGGATCGTGTTCAACAACAATTGAATTAACCTTGTAAGGTTTCTGACTTTCATCAAGTGCAACCATAACTCTAAGATAAGAATTGTATGCATATGGATCTGCCATTGGTTCTCTATAGAGAGGAACTTGAGGCATCACCTCAAATGAGAATAAAGACCCCCCCCCAGCAAAAACTGAAGAAATGGCCAGAATAACCAAAACTCCAAGAATAATACCCTTTTTCATAATAAAACTCCTTCTTTCTCTAATAATTCACGAAAAATAGAACATTGTTTTTATTTTAATGGCAATGTTGCCTCTTTGTTGTAATCAAAATTTAATGTTGGATTCTTACGTAATTCATAACAATATTGACGAATACGAGCTGCCCATTCTTCCTTTGATATGTTTTCATCAAGTTTGTTAGAATCTATCACATCTCCAACCACAATCTTCATGGTTTTACCTTTAAGCTTAAACATCTCATCTACAAGAAACATTGTTTCAATTGAAGTCTTGATATTAAAAAACCTGCGGAATTTAGTCCATCTATGCATTCTAGAACTGAGTTGCCCATCTGTATAGAAAACAGCTATTGGCATATTGTTCTTTCTTGCAATTTTTATAAAAGAGGACTTCCAATCATAATCAAAGACCTCTCCAAAACTAAGTTCCCTAGAGCAATATCCTGCAGGATAAATCAATAAAGAAGACTTATCAGACACAGCATTCATCAAGGTCCTTACTTCTTTCTTATTATAAACACAAGTTTTTCCAAGTGGTTTAAGAAGTTTCAAAAACGACTGTGCCACCAGTCTACAATCTGGAAAATTTCTATGTATCCAATCAAAGAGAACCATTGCTTCCGGGCCACCATAAGGATGATTAGAAACAAACATCACACTTTGACCCTTTAAAGCTTCAACAGATTCAAGTTTGTCTTTACTTTCAAATTCAAGTTTTATATCTAAAAATTCAACAACAGCATCTAAGAAAACTTGAGGGTCATCATCTGAATGTTTTTCCAAGAAAACATTAATCTCTTTTACATGAAGAATTTTCTCAAATTTTCTATAGAGAAACTTTGGAATAAGTTTACCAAGCTTTGGATTTACCCTCGTTGCCAATGCTTTTATATTTATAGGCTGAAAAGCCTCGTCCTTTTTCCCTTCTTCCATATTGAACCCAACAGCCTTATTTTACCCCAAAACTCTTGAAATACAAACATTTTTAAAAAAATTGAGCTATCAATTGGTAAAACCCAACCAATAGCCCAAAAAAACAAGTTAATAAAGATAAAACTTAAAGAATTGTGCAGTTCTTATCAAACTCAACAGTTCCTTTGTAGTTCTTAATAGTTCCTGCAACAGTGATTGTGTCTCCAACAGCAAGAGATGCTGCATTCTCACCAGTAAGTCTGTAACACTGAACAATCATGTCTTCAAGACCATTTACAACAATATTGACTGTAATGTTGCCATACTGCTCGCTGTAAGCAGTAGGAATAGCTGTAATAACACCACTAAGAACTCTTGTACCTTCAAGAGAAGCTCCTGTTTCAAGAGCATAAGCAGCCTTGAGAGTCTTAAGGTAGTTAAAAGCCTTTGCATCTTTGAGAAGAACACAGTTCTTATCAAATTCAACAGTTCCTTTGTAATTTTTGATTGTTCCCTGAACAACAATAGTATCACCAATAGCAAGAGATTCAACACCATCGCCCTTAAGTCTGTAGCATTGAACAGTTCTTGTATCTCCAACAGGAATCACGTCAACAGTAATGTTGCCATACTGCTCACTGTAAGCGGTAGGAATAGCTGTAATAACACCAACAAGAACCTGAGTTTCCTTCATAGACTCGCCAGAAGCAAGAGCATATGCAGCATCAACAACAGCACTCTGGTCAGGAATATAACCCATACCAACTAAGGTTGGTTTATCAAACTCAATTGTTCCCTTGTAGTTCTTAATTGAACCAGTGACTGTAATCTCATCTCCAATAGCAAGTGTTGAACAACCATCGCCAGAAAGTCTGTAGCACTGAATAATGTTATCAGACATAGCTCCAATCTGAATATTAACAGTGATGTTACCATACTTCTCGCTATACTCAGTAGGAATAGCAGTGATAACACCAGTAAGTGTAACAGCTTTGCTCATTGACTCGCCAGAAGCAAGCTTATATGCATTAAGAACAATTTCTTCCATTGAAGGATCAGCCTGGCCTTCTGGGAGAATATGCTTAATCTCAAGATCAAGAGAGTCGCCAGTATTAGGATTAGTAACAGTAGCCTTGAGAATATAATGTGTTTCTGTAGGAGCATCAGTTGCAACCTTAACTGTAACAACGTGATCTTCACTAGGAATAATCTGAACATATGAAGTATCAACTGACCAAGAAACTGGGTACTCAACCCCCTTAATAGTTACAATATCAGTTACTGTGTAATCAGCTGGTGTACGAGTCTCTGGATTGCTCTTTGTGCTTGTATCAAACAGCTCCTTAAGATAGGTTCTTGCAGCTTCAAGAGCTTTTGCTTCTTGTTCTGCTGCAGCTTTTGCCATTGCCTGAGCTACTGCCTGATCAAGATAAGATTTAATATCCTGAATTGACATTTTATCAATATCCTTCACGTTAACTTCAACAGCACTTTGTGCAAATGCCATTGATGCAACCAAACAGACAAGAAGGACTAATAAGGCCTTTTTCATTGTTTTCTCCTTTTAAATTTTTCATCTTCAGAGGTTTTAGCAAAAACCTCTTTACTCTTTAATAGTAATATCCTTTTTTGAAAGGACCTTTATTTGGTAAACACCATCAAAAGTGTCAACTATACCTTTAACATCAATTATTTTACCTAAATAAGCATCAGCGGTGATTAGATTTCCTTTTCCATCCGTAAAGACGGTTGTATGCACCTGAACAACAAGATTTCCATCCAGCTGGTCAGCAGGCTTGCAATACAAAGTCATTGCACCATAAGAAGAGCTGGTTTTGTCACTAGTTGTCTCAACATCCACAACCTGAAGATTTTCCATTTGAATGGTCGTATCCATTGTCAAGAAAGCGTAATCATATTCTTTTGACTCCTCTTCCGTGACAACCGTAACTTTCCCATTCAAGAAGGTATCTGCAGTAGTAAGCACGTAAGCTGGTTTGTGTCCCGAGCTTATTTTCTTCACATTGTTGGGGTTATCTGGATCCATGAGTTTATACGACAATCCCGATACCTGATACATCTGGCCTGCCTCATAATACTGCACAGTTCCAACAATTCTAGATCTGTTTCCTACAGCAATTGCCCTAAGACCAAAGCCTGGAAGATTATAGCCATAGTAAACAGAAATCCCATTGTACATCCCTGTCTCTGGATCATAGTCTTCAACATAAATGCTTGAACCATCATCCTTTGTGATAACTCCTTCAAATGCAACTTTAATACCATTGTATGATTCTATGTTAAGTCTAAGCTCGTTAAGTGTAAGCTCAACAGCCTCTCCATAATAGAAATCAGGGTCTTTTTCTCCAGAATATACATTAAGCTTAAGAGTCTTTGCTTGATTCAAAGCCTCCATGCAAATAGAACCGTATCTGTTATTTGCAGTAGAGGAAGCAATAGCTAAACCATTTTGAAGAATCTCAAGATTTAAGTTTCTGTAAGGTTCATCCTCAGAAGGCTTATACCATACCCATACAAGATATCGGCTTCCAGTAGAATCAAGATTCCACTTGTCGTTATCGGACTCAATTATGATGGAAACAGCGTTGGAGAGTTTCTCTTTCGTGAAAGCAGAAGCCTTCTTTCCATATTCCTCTATCTTTCCCGTAGATTCGGGGGTGTTGATTGCAAGATATCGGGCTTTCAGCACCCCGTTTTCAGAAACAGATGTAGGAACATTGAAGTGAGTGGTGTCCCCATCAACAAAAGTTTTGACGGTAACCTCCTGCTTGAGGGTGGAAGATGACCTGACAAAAGAAAGTTGACTGGCATAATCTACATAACCCTCAGGCGTATCTGCAAAAACTGCAAACGAGAAAAAGAACACCACAAGAAGAAGGAAAAATCTCTTCAAAACACTTAAAGAATCCATCACCATTACCTATTAGTTGTTGTACTCACATTCATCAATTGCATCCTGGAATGCCTGACTAATCATTGCATCAACGTTGTCTGTCTTGGTTGAAAGACATTTGGCAAGAAGTGAAGCAACCTGGTCACGAGCAGTGGAGGAGCCATTGAATGCAGGAGATGTGTAGTATGCATCTTCCTGTTCAAGACAAACCTTAGCACTAAGGGCTGCAACAAAATCATAACCATCTGCAGAAGAAATAAACTCTGCATAAACTGGATTTTCTGCAACAGACTTGAGAACAGGTACATATCCAGATGCCATTGCAAATGCAGCCTGGAATTCAACATTTGTTGTCAGGTACTTAACAAAGAGCCAAGAAGCGACAACTTCTTGAGCGTTTGTCTTTGAGAAGATAACAAGGCTTGGTCCTTGAGAAATAACCTTTCTGTTTGTCTGTGAAACTTGTGGAATTGATGCAATTCCAACTTCAAATGGATATTCCCCATCAATCTTTGAAGGTCTCTGATATGTTGCACCAGCAGATGAACCAATTGACATGTAGCTCTTTGGAGCTGTTGTTGAAGTGAAAAGACCAGATGTATATGCACCATAAAGAGTCTGTGTTGTCAGATATCCCTTGTCATACCAAGATCTGAACTTCTTAACAAAATTTCTGTTTGTTTCATTATTAAATAAATAGTGGTCACCTGTTGCACTTGTATATGGGCTGTTTAGCTGCTCACACATTGTGATAAACCAGTTACCTTCAGAGTCATATCCAAGAGGAATAGAGGTTGGGTCAATTGCCTTAATCTTTGCACAAACAGCTTCAAGCTCGTCCCAAGTTGTAGGAACTTCAATTCCATTCTCATCAAAGAAAGTCTTGTTGTAATAAAGAACTTCTGTTGACTTTGAAAGTGGCATTGTGTACATAAGGCCATCACCAAACTGCTTACCTTCATTGTAGTAACCTTCAATGAAATCGTCCTTCTGTTCTTGTGTAAGACCAAGAATTTCTGTACTGCCGTCAGCTCTTGTAATAACAAGATCGCTGTCAATGTAGTTATCAAGAGTAACAACACATCCAGCAAGATTATAACGAGCAACGTGGTCTGGATAGCAGTATGCAATATTTGGCTGGTTAGATACTGTAATCTCTGTACTTATCTGATCTCTAACATCATCATAAGAACCAACCTGAGTCCATTCAATGTGAATGTTTGGATACAGCTTATTAAATTCTGCAATATATTCATCAAGAACGGTAGAAAGGTTTGTACCCATTGTGTGATAGAACCTGAGCGTTACATCGCTGCCATCATAGCCATTTGCTGGAACTTCATAAGCACTAGCTGTGGTGGCTGTTTCTTCTGAACCGCCGTTACAGAAGGCGAACATCAGTGCTCCAACCAAGAGCACAACAACCAAAAACGTTTTTTTCATGTTTCTCTCCTTAATTGTTTTTAATACCTATAATTATGAGCCATAGTCTTTTGTGAACTTAGCCCTTAATTCCACTTCTACTCACACCCTTCATTATATACTTTCTGAGGAACACAAATACAAGGAAAAGCGGAGCCGATACCATTGCAACAGCCGCCATCTGAACTGGATAGTTAACATCTCCAGTAGACTCCGTAAATGCATTTCTCAAACCGTTTGTAATGAGTCTGTGATTTTTGTCATTAGCAACCAATCTAGGCCAGATATACGAATTCCATGCACCCATCATCTTCAAAATTGTAATTGAAATGAGAGTTGGCAACGAAAGAGGAATCATAACCTTACACAAATACTTAAAATCGCTCGTGCCATCCACCTTAGCTGCCAAATACAACTCATTTGGAATTTGCATGAAATTCTGTCTGAGCAAATAAATATAGAATACACTCACCAAGAACGGGACAATCAAAACCGTGTACGTATTTATCCATCCAAGATTGGTAACTGTACTGTAATTTGTGATAGTAAAAAGCTCACCAGGAATCATCATTGTAGCCAAAAGTCCCGCAAACAACAGGTCTTTACCCTTGAACTCCAACCTGGCAAATGCAAATGCCGATAATATTGTAATGACCAAAGACAACAGCGTAGAAACAATACCAACATACATTGTGTTGAGAAACAGCCTTCCTAAACTTGCTGTGCTGAAAGCAGTTGCATAATTACTAAATAACCATGCATGAGGCCAAAATGTTGGAACACTCATTCTGTACTCATCCAAAGACTTAAGGGAAGAGTTAATCATCCAATAGAATGGAAAAAGTACAATAAGAGCCATTATTATTAGGAATGCATAAAGCAAAACTTGAACAACAACACCAAGAACCTTCTGTCTAGAAGTCTCGCGTTTCATATCTTTTTCGTGCATTGTAGAAATCACTTTCAGGCCTCCTTAATAATGAACTTTTTTCTTACTGACATATAAATTCAGAAGAGTAACAATCAAAATGAGGCCAAACAAAATCAAAGCAGCAGCACTTGCTCTTCCTTGATTGTTTGTTGAAAGAGCATCATAAATAAATCCAACCATGGTGTTAAGGCGCTTTGAATCATCCGCAGGTCCCATTGATTCCCCAAAGATACCAACAATGCTGGTATATTCCTTAAAGCCACCAATGAAACCAGTAATAACAACATAAGCAATCATTGGAGAAAGAAGTGGAACTGTAATTCTTGTAAAAATTCTACGTCTTGAAGTTCCATCAACTTTTGCTGCGTCATAATACTGTTTGTTAATGCTTTGAAGTCCACCCAAAAGAATAAGAATCTTAAAAGGAAGAGCATTCCATACAATATAGATAACCATAACTGTCATATTTGCTAGATAAGAAGAACCGTAGTTTATCCAGTTAACCGGTTTTCCTCCAAAGAATTCTATAACGTTATTTACAATACCTGCAGTTACAATAATCTCATTTTCTGTACCATAGAAACTTCCAACAATGTTAAACATTGCAGCAAAAACCATTCCTATAGCAATTGAGTTTGTAACATAAGGAAGAAAAAATATTGTCTGCAAGAATTTCTGCAGAGTCTTTATTGAATTTAAACAAACAGCAATAAGAAGTGCCAAGATAGTTGAAATTGGAACTGTCAGGATACAAAGTAAAATAGTGTTTTTCATACACTGAACAAACTTTTTGTACTGAACAACTTTTGTAAAATTTCCAAATCCAAACTTGAAAGTAGCTCCACCTACAGCTTTAAGACCACTGTAATTTTCAAGAAAAGCCATTCTTACCGTGTTGATAATTGGCCAAACTGTGAAAACAAGTAGCAACACAATTGCTGGAGCTAAATAAATCCACGCTTTCCATGGATGTCTGCTTTCTACCATGCTACTGGCCATATCACTTTCCCTCTACGTAGATACGTTCTTCTGTTTTTTTGTTAAACAAGAACATCTTATTTGGCTTTATGTTGAACTTAACAATCTGAGTATCTGGCGCTATGCCGTTATCTGCATCAATTATGGCTCTCAAAGAAGGATTGATAGAAGCTTCATTTGTTCCAACAACGCTTACGTCACGGCCCATAACTTCAATAGAGTTAAGGTGACAAGTAAAACTACCATCATAGCTTAAAACAAAACCTTCGGGTCTAATTCCAACATAAACCTCTTGATCTGGGACATTGTTTGCATCACCAATAGCTTCATTTCCAAGATAAACTTTACCAGCTTTAACAACTCCATTAAAAACATTAATTGGAGGTGTTCCAAGGAATTTTGCAACAAACAAATTGGCCGGACTATTATAAACATCCTGAGGTTTACCAATCTGCTGAATAATTCCAAGCTTCATAACAACAATCATGTCAGAAATACTCATTGCTTCTTCTTGGTCGTGTGTAACAAAAACTGTAGTAATGTTTGTTGCTCTTTGAATTCTTCTAATTTCTTCTCTAGTTTGCAGTCTAAGTCTAGCATCCAAGTTTGAAAGAGGCTCGTCCAAAAGAAGAACTTTTGGCATTTTAACAAGAGCTCTAGCAATTGCTACACGCTGTTGCTGTCCACCAGAAAGTTCGCTTGGTTTTCTTTCCATAAGTTCATCAATCTGGACAATCCTTGCAACTTCTTCTGCGCGCTTTAGCATTTCTTCTTTAGGAAGCTTATCTGCACCTTTTAGATTTTGAAGAGGGAAAAGGATATTTTGCTTAACCGTCATATGAGGATACAAGGCATAGTTCTGAAAAACTAATCCTACTCCTCTGTTTTCAGGAGGAAGCTGTGTTACATCATCCTCTCCAAAGAAGATTTGTCCACTTGTGGGCTTCTGCAAACCACAAATCATATACAAGGTAGTACTCTTTCCACAGCCAGATGGTCCAAGTAAACCAACAAGTTTCCCATCAGGTATTGTAAAAGTAAAGTCATTAACAGCAACAACCTCATCTTTACTATTCTTGTTTCTGCTTGGGAAAATCTTAGTTAAATTTTTTAGTTCAACAATCATATCTATTTCCTTTTTTAAAAATAACTCTGTTTGTTAGCCTTCTCGGCTGCGGCTATTTTCTTTGCTTCAATAAGATCCTCTTCTGTTTCATAAATCATTTGACTTGCAAAATCAATTACTACAGTATCAGATAGCAAGTCATGAATCAAAGAATTATTTTTTGTTGCAATAATGAGAATCATCTGCAAAAGAAAAAGCAGTCCAATAACAATAGTCCCAGTTATACCTATAGCATTGAATAAAATCATTATGACAATGAGAACAGGAACCATTGTCTCAATAGCATACTTTCCAAGAAATGTTCTAATAAACAAACTAATGTTGTTTATCTTCACACCATTGGTTCGCATAACAGCAATTCCAAATATCTTTTTACCAAGCGTTTGTCCGTTTTTGAAAATGATTGGAACTATGAACTCAAATACAAGAAAAGACAAAAAGATAGAAAGTGACGTAATAAGCTGTATTAAATCAACTAACATGTTGTACGCATACATTGCATCTGCATCTTTAAATAAAGCATCACGTGCAGACATATACAATTCTTGGCCTTCTTTCTCTAATGCGTTGAATTCTGCTTCTGTATATTCAAAAGAGGTCTCATAAGTTTGCTCATAAAAGGCTATTTTGTTGCTGTAGGTAGTACTATAGGAGTCAAAATCAGTAATTGCAGAAATCAAAAAGGCAAAACCAATTGCCAATATTCCAAAGAGAATAAAATCAAACAAAAAAGCCGATGCTCTTTTCCAGATACTTGCTTTTTGCAAATCAAAAATCATACTAGTTGTCCAGACCAATATCGTTGAGGTTTTGTAACAACCTCCTCTTCATTCTATACCATTTCACAACCAGTTAGCAATTAGATTATTTGTCCTTGATGCACACTTGGAACACTGGGTACAATTTAGGTTACATCCACTACTCTGGTAATGCCCATTACACTGGCTATAACCATTACAACCACTACATTGGCTACACCCACTACAAAATGGGCTACAACCACTACAACAATGCAACATTTAAGCGTTCATGCCAATGCCACCTAGCCAAAACCTAGTACACCTAGTCGTTTCCTAGCCCACCTAGCTAACCTAGCCCACCTAATGAACCTAGCCTCTGTAGCCAGTGCCTTGAGCACTGAATTCATGCTCAAATTTAATTCTAAATGAAAATGAAAAAATATTTGTATTAGTAAGTAGAGGCTTCTTGAGAAGTCCCAATACTTATTAAG
>CAVEGR010000133.1:0-10016 GCA_963615565.1 Phocaeicola massiliensis
GTTTTATGTTTTTGCCCTCTTTTGCAAGAGCCTTAGCAACAGAAATGCCAATGCATCCAGTGCCACAACAGAGATCTAGAATTTGTAAATCTCTTTGTGTTTTCTTTAGCCCTAGCTCAATAGCCAGTTCAACAAGAATCTCAGTATCTGATCTAGGAATTAAAGTATGCTCATTTACAGTAAAAATATCTTCATAAAAACCACGTTGACCTATGAGATAAGCAACAGGTTCACCTCGTGCTCTGCGCACGGCTAAGTCTAAAATAATTTTTTTGTCAGCTTGGCTAACAATATCCTGAGAATGGAGTATAAACTCATTTATTTCAATGTCTAGTACATTTTGGACTATTATTCTAGCATCTAGAGCTGGAGTGTCGCTAGATTTATCAATTAACTTAATGCATTTTTTATAAAGCTCATCTAATGTCATTAAGCTATCTTGCATTATTGTGCTTCCTTTAAAGCTTCCTCGCCTGCAGCAATTTTAAGAGCCTCAACAACTTCATCAAGATGACCTTCCATAATAAGATCAAGTTTGTACAAAGTAAGGTTAATTCTGTGATCCGTTAGACGGTTTTGTGGGAAGTTATAAGTTCTAATTCTTTCACTACGGTCTCCACTACCAACCTGGCTCTTGCGTTCTTCAGCTCTTTCTTTAGCCTTTCTTCCAGCCTCAAGGTCGTATAAACGAGAACGCAAAACTCTCATAGCTTCAGCCTTATTCTGAAGCTGAGATTTTTGGTTTTGACAAATAACAACAAGACCAGAAGGAATATGAGTAATACGAACAGCACTTTCAGTTGTGTTAACACACTGCCCACCAGGACCACCAGCTCTCATAACATCAATTCTTAAATCTTCTTGTCTAATCTCAACTTCTGTTTCTTCTGCTTCAGGAAGAACAGCAACAGTGACAGCAGAAGTGTGAATTCTACCACCACTTTCAGTCTCTGGAACTCTTTGAACTCTGTGAACACCACTTTCCCACCTTAAAGAGCCATAAACATCTTTTCCTGAAATTGAAACAATGATTTCTTTATATCCACCAAGTTCTGTCATGTTAGAGCTAATTTCTTCCAGTTTCCAATGTCTAGATTCAGCAAAATAGGAATACATTCTATAGAGATCTGCCGCAAAGAGGGCTGCTTCTTCTCCACCTGTTCCAGCTCTAATTTCCATGATAATGTTTTTGCCTTCCATGGGATCTGGTGGAACTAAAAGCATCTTACAGCGTTTTTCAGATTCTTCAATCTTGGTTTTTAAAACAGGAATTTCTTCTTTTGCCATTTCAGCAATATCTGGATCTTCTTCTTTTGCAAGTGCTTCATTATCTTTTAATTCTTTCATAAGAGAACTTAGATTCTCAAGTTCTTCTACAATAGGAACTAGTCTACTGCGTTCCTGCATGAGGTTCTTGTATCCAGTCATGTCTTTCATAATGTCTGGGCTTGCAAGTTTTGCATCCAGTTCGTTAAGCTGGTTTTTAAATTCACCGAGTTTTTCAATCATCTATATGCCTGCCATTATCTTTTTGAGTATCGCACAACCATGTGCACTTCTGCAGGCTGGTTGCCAATGTTTTCTATTGTGTGATCAACGTCACAATGATATACAAGGAAGTCTCCCTTCTTGAGATTTGCAGAATTCTCCCCGGCTGTTACGGCTACTTGCCCTTTGAGAATTGTGAGAAACTCCTGGGTTCCGGGGTAGTGAGGATCTGATGGTAGCTTTGTGCCAGGTAAAAGAGTAACAATGTACATTTCTAATTCTTCAACCATATTGAGAGGAGAAAGAACTCTGATTGTAACTCCATGTTCCACCATTTCCAAGGATGCAGAATTCTTTGTCTCATTTGGATTTACAGAGAAAATACGTTTTGGTTGTGCTTCTACGTTTAAAAGCTCATTCAAATCAACGCCAAGACCCTTTGCAATCTTCCAAACAGTGGCAACAGTAGGATTTACTTTGTCAGATTCTATCTGACTGAGCATTGCTTTAGAAACTCCGGATTTTTCAGACAGAACATTAAGAGTAAGGCCTCTGTCTGTTCGCATTTTCTGAATGTTTTTTCCTATCATTGGAGGCGTATCCATGCATCTTCTCCTTATTGTTTTGACATATTAAACATTGTTCAATATACTAAACTATGTACGGCACCTTGTAATGGTCCAATTCTAGTATCAACAGCATTTGCTGTCAATTGAATTACGTGGAGGCCCGTTTGTGAAGAACATTCTGGTTGTTGGCTCTCTTGGTCAGTTGGGCTCTGAGATTGCCATTGGATTGAGGAAAAAGTACGGTAATGACAATGTTGTTCTTACCGATATTAGGGATGATGTAAATAGACCTCTTGTTGAAAGTGGTCCGTTTTATAAAATGGATAGCAGAGATGGAGAGCGTCTCTTAACGGTGGTCCAAAAGCATAAGATAGATACAATTTATCACTTAGCAGCCATACTTTCGGCTACCGCTGAGAAAAATCCAATGCGTGCTTGGGACATTAACATGAACGGTTTAATTGCTTCGCTGGAAGTAGCACGTCAAGAAAAATGTGCAGTGTTTACACCTTCTTCAATTGGAGCCTTTGGTCCAACTACCCCAAAACAATACACTCCTCAGGATACTATTCAAAGACCAACTTCAATCTATGGTGTTTCCAAGGTCGCAGGAGAACTTCTTTGTGATTATTATTACCATAAATATGATGTAGATACGCGCGGGGTTCGTTTCCCTGGCGTAATTAGTAATATGACTCCTCCAGGTGGTGGAACAACAGATTATGCTGTGGAAATTTATTATGCAGCAGTGGAAAAACATCATTATGATTGTTTTCTTAGAAGTGACACATATCTAGATATGATTTATATGCCAGATGCAGTAAAGGCCGCTATTCAAGTTATGGAAGCTAATCCAGATAATCTGAGACACCGCAATGCTTTTAATATTGCATCTATGAGTTTCTGTCCAGAAGAACAAGCTGCTTATATTCGTAATATAATTTCAGATTTTACTATTAGCTATGACATAGACCCTGTAAAACAGGCCATTGCAGATTCTTGGCCAGATTGTCTTGAAGACTATGCTGCACGAGTAGAGTGGGGCTGGCATCCTGACTATGACTTAGCTTCAATGACAGAGGATATGATTAGTACAATACAAAAGAGGAGGAATGGAAAATGACCAATGAACTAAAAAAGGAGCTCAGAGAATTTCTTGATGGCCTAGAAAAACAAGGACTTTCTAAAAAGGAAAGAGTAATTGTTTCAATGCAAAGTGGACTTATTAAAGTTCAAAATCCAGATGGAACTATCTCAGATGTTTTAAACTTCTGTGCTAACAACTATCTTGGCCTTGCAGACAACAAAGAAGTAATTGAAGCAGCAAAGAAGACAATGGATCAGTGGGGATATGGTTTATCCTCTGTTCGTTTTATTTGCGGAACTCAAAAACTGCATAAAGAACTTGAGAAGAAAATTAGCTCATTTTTAGGAACAGATGACACTATTCTTTTCTCTTCTTGCTTTGATGCTAACGGAGCTGTTTTTGAACCTCTGCTTGGTGAAAATGACGCAATTATCAGTGATGAACTTAACCATGCTTCTATCATTGACGGAGTTAGACTTTGTAAGGCTAAAAGATTTAGATATAAGCACAGCAACATGCAAGAGCTTGAAAAATGCCTTATAGAAGCAAAAGACTGCCCTAGGAAAATCATTTGTACTGATGGGGTGTTCTCCATGGATGGAGACATTGCAAAATTGGATGAGATATGTAATCTTGCAGAGCAATATGATAGCCTAGTTATGGTAGATGACTCACATTCTACAGGGTATATAGGCAAAACAGGCCGTGGTACGGCAGAATACTATGGTCTAACAGACAAGGTGGATTTAATCACAACAACCTTTGGTAAGGCCCTTGGAGGTGCAAGTGGTGGCTGTATTAGTGGACGTCAAGAACTTATTGATTTATTTCGGCAAAGAGCTAGACCATATCTTTTTTCCAACACACTTGCTCCAGCTATTGCCGGTGGAACAATGAAGGTTATAGATCTACTTGAAAAAGGAAATCCATACAGAGAAAAAACAATGGAGAATGCAAAACTTTTCCGTCAAAAGATGGAAGCAGCTGGTTTTGATCTTGTTCTAGGCAATACAGCAATTGTTCCAGTTATGCTCTATGATGAAGTTAAAGCTGTTAAGATGGCAGACGAACTTTTAAATGAAGGTGTTTACGTTATTGGATTCTGTTATCCAGTAGTTCCAAAAGGAAAAGCTCGCATTAGAGTCCAGCTTTCAGCTGTTCATACTCCTGAGCAAATTGAAAAAGCAGTACAAGCTTTCATTAAAGTAGGAAAAGCAAATGGAATTATAAGCTAAAAGATGATTGCAAAGAAAAAATGTTGTCTTATTACACTTTTTCTGCTCAAAGCTAGAAACGCAGGGCTCTTTGGTTTAGTATTAAAAGAGCCACAGCAAACTAAGGAGAACGTCAATGTCTGATAAAAGAGCAAATTATATTTCATGGGACGAGTATTTTATGAGCGTAGCAGTTTTATCTTCCATGAGAAGTAAAGATCCAAATACACAAGTAGGCGCTTGCATAGTAAATCAAGAGAAGAAGATTGTAGGAACTGGCTATAATGGCTTTCCAATAGGTTGTAATGATGACACTTTCCCTTGGGCTCGTGTTGGCGTTCCTCTTGAAACAAAATATCCATATGTTTGCCACGCAGAACTTAATGCAATTCTAAATAGCATTTCACGTGATCTTAGAGGCTGTACATTGTATGTGGTTATGTATCCTTGCAACGAATGTGCCAAAGCCATCATACAAAGCGGCATTCGTGAAGTCATCTATAGAGAAAACAAATATCCTGATTCAGATAACGTTAAAGCCTCTTCTCGTATGCTCAAAGAGGCTGGAATTGTAGTAAGACAGTTTATTAAAAATGAAAAACTGGAGATAAACATCTAAAAAATGGATTATTCAATAATCAAGACCTCTGTTGAACTAGATGCTCTAGTTTCAAAATGGACAAATGAGAATATTAACAGTATTGCAATGGACTTTGAAGAAGAATCCAATCTCCATTGCTATGGAGAATATGTTTGTATAATTCAGCTTTTTGACAAAACTAGATATTACATAATTGATTGTCTTACAATAATTAAAACACAGGAAGGCCTAGAATCACTTAAGTCTTTTTTGGAAGGTCCAATTGAGAAAATAATGTTTTCTTGTCAAAGTGATGCAGCTCTTGCACGTAAAGCTTTAAAAATTCAGCTAAAAAATATTTATGATATTCGTGTGCTGGCTTTAGCTTTAGGATTTACCGGTAATCTAACTTCTCTAGAAAAAAAATATCTTGGGCAAGACCTAGATTTAGACGTTAATTTGACATCAAAGAAACATTTTCAAACGGCCAACTGGATGCGCCGTCCAATTCCTGAAGCACAAATTCAGTATGCACTTGGGGATGTACAATATCTTTTTGAGCTTAAAGAAATTCTAGAACAAGAGATTCAGAATTTACCAAAAGTAAAAAGAAAAGAAATTCTGAGGAACTTAAAAACTTGTGCTCAGCCAAAACATCCAGAGAAGCCAGGATGGGAGAAGATTTGCAACTATAAAACGCTTTCAAAACAAGAAAAAGTGCTTATAAAGTACTTCTTTTTAGCAAGAGACAGTGTTGCAAAAGCTCATAATATACCAGCATCACAGGTGCTTTTAAAACAAAAAATTGTTGCAATGGCTAAAGAAGGTACCTGGGAAAATGAAATTTCTTGTTGTAATCCGGAGTATCAAAAAGAACTTGAAGTTGCTATGCAACAAGCTATGCAGCAAGCAAGCAAATTATATTGACCAAGTATGCTAAAATGCTAAAAATTAGGGCATAGGAGCAGAATGATGAAGAAAACTCGTTATGCACAAGTTGGTACTGGTGGAAGAGCCAGAATGTATTATGAAGCAATAGCAACAACATACAAAGATATAAATGAACTTGTTGGTTTTTGTGATTTAAGTGAAACAAGAATGCGTTATGCAAACTTTGTTCTTAAAGAGTTAGGCGCAAAAGAGGTTCCACAGTATCTTCCTCATGAATTTGAGAGAATGATAGAAGAAACCAAGCCAGATGTGGTTATTGTTACTTCTGTTGACCGCACACATGATGATTACATAGTAAGGGCAATGGAAAAAGGTTGTGATGTTATCACAGAAAAGCCAATTACAATCAATGAGCAGAAAGCACAAAGAATCATTGATGCAGTAAAGCGTACTGGTAAACATGTAAGAGTTACGTTTAATTATCGGTATGCTCCATATCACACAAAAGTAAGAGAGCTCATTAGAGATGGCGTTATAGGAAGACCGTTCCAAGTGCATTTTGAGTGGTTGTTAAATACTGTGCACGGTGCAGATTACTATAGAAGATGGCATAGCTGTAAAGTCAACAGTGGTGGACTTTTAGTTCATAAAGCAACACACCATTTTGACTTGGTAAACTTCTGGCTTGGTACAGAACCTGAGAAAGTTTTTGCTTTAGGCTCACTGAATTTCTATGGAAAAGAAGCTGCTGAAAAGCGTGGTGTTGAGAAGTTCTACTATAGATGTTATGGCTCAGAAGAAGCCAAAAATGATCCTTTTGCAATTGATATTGAGAATAATCCAAAACTCAAGGCATTGTATCTTGATGCTGAAAAGGATAGCGGATATATCAGAGATAGAAGTGTTTTTAGAGACGATATTTCTATTGAGGACACCATGAATGTAGTAGTTAAATACAAAAATGGTGCACAAATGTCTTATTCTTTGTTCTCTTATTCTCCTTGGGAGGGCTTTAATGTCTGCATAAATGGAGATAAGGGTAGAATAGAGTATACTGCATTAGAAAAACCTTATATCAATGCAGGTGGAGCTAAAGAGAACGAGGGTGCTACAGTTTTCCATAAGATTCGTGTTTGTCCAATGTTTGGTGCTCCATATGAAGTAGAAGTTGAGACAAAAGAAGGTGGACACGGAGGTGGAGACCCTGTTCTTTTGGACGATATCTTCCTTCCAAATCCTCCTTATGATGAATTCCACAGAGCAGCAGATTATAAAGATGGCATTAAGTCTGCTTTAGTTGGAATTGCAGCAAATAAGAGTATTGCTTCTGGACTTCCTGTAGATATAAAAGACTTAGTGGAGTGGTAACATGAATCAAGTCTTATATGACAATTTCTCTACATTTCCGTTAGGTGCATTCCCCTATGACAGAGATCATTCTGCCATGGGGGAATATCATTATTATCCGGAAAAAGGCTACAAGTGTGGCTGGTTTGATCCAATAGCTGATTTTGATTTTCGTGGACCTTCGTGGATGGTCACTGATCCGCAGTTGAATGGAAATCATTTTATGGAACAAATGCGTCTTAAGCCTCCAAAAGATAAAAAAGCTGTTCCCGTTCTCCGTAAGGGCGACACTCGCATGACGGATTATACTGTTACAGTTTCAATGCGCGCTATGAGAAGAGACGAAATTTGCGGTCTGCTTTTTAGGTATCAAACAAGCATGATGCACTATGGATTCTACCTCCATGACAAAGGTGTTGAATTTCATAGAGTAAATAAAATGGAACGTACAATCCTTGCGCAAAAAGAGTTCAATTGGGCAGTAGACGAGTTTCATAATCTCAAAGTTGTTTGCAAAGCCAATACTTTTACATGCTTTATTGATGATGTTGAAGTTCTCAATGTTACAGATTCTATGTATCAAAATGGTTGTATTGCACTATCTGCTTGCATGCCTGCCCAATATGACACTGTTTGCGTTGAAATGACGGATGCTGAGCTCAAAGCATTTGAGAATAAGAAGTTAGAAGATGTGCAACGTATTGAAAAGAAGAAGGCATTTTTCCCACAGATGAAGCTTTCTAAGGTCATCAATCTTGAAAACTTTGGGGCTGCTAGACAAATCCGTTTTGGGCATCTTACGGGTACAAAAGAGCTTTTCTTCTTGATTGCTCAACACCAACGCCGTGTCTACAAAGACCGATATCCTTTCATAAGTTGCTTGACAGCTGTAAGTTTGGAAACTGGTAAAGTTTTATGGCAGAAAGGGGAGCCAATTGATGATGAGGATGTCACTCTGCTTACAACTGATCTTCCAATGCAGATTTATGACATTGATAATGATGGCATTGACGAAGTCATCACCAGCTATGATTTTCAACTTTTCATACTAGATGGCAGAACAGGGCAAGTTAAGAAAAGTATACCAACACCACAAAACACAGCAGACCCTAAAACTGTCACCGGCTTGGAATTTGGTAGATATGCCTTTAATAGGCTTAACGTGGATGCAATTCGTATTGTCAACGTCACGGGGAAAGACCGCCCAAGTGATATTTTGATTAAAGACCGATATTCTCGTCTGTGGCTTTATGATAAAGATCTCAATTTCTTATGGACCTTTTCCAAGTATAATACAGGTCACTTCCCATTTAGTTACGACTTTGATGGAGATGGAAAAGATGAGCTTTTCTCTTGCTACAACATGGTTGATCATGATGGCTCGTTGATGTGGTCTCTTCCTATAGAAACAGACCACACTGATGAGATTATTTTTGGTAAATATGGTCCAGATAGTGAGCCATGCCTTGCTATAGTATCGGGATGGGAAGGTTTTATGCTGGTAAATCTTCAGGGTAAAATTCTGCTACGTGATATCAATGGCCATGGCCAGCGCATAAGCATAGGAAATTACTGTCCTCAGCGTAAAGGGCTTGAGATTTGCACCACAACATATTGGCAAAATAATGGCATTATCTACATGCATGATTATAAAGGTCAAGAAATATGGCATAGAGAAGCTGTGTGCAATGGCAATATCATTGCTCCAATTAACTGGAACGGTTCTGGGCAGGATTTAATCTTACTTAATGCAAGTGTTGAGCATGGAGGTCTAATGGATGGAGATGGAGATGTAGTTGTTCCTTTCCCCAATGATGGTCATCCAGATTTGTGTTGTGAAGTTCTTGATACAGAAGGTGATAACCGCGAAGAAATTGTTGTGTGGGATAGAAAGAGCTTGTATGTGTATACTCAGGACAGGCCAATGGAAGAAAAAGATGAAATCTATGCTCCGGAAAAATATCCGCATTATAATGCATCAAATTATAGGGGTGAATATTCTTTTCCAAGGTGGATAAAAAAATGAAAGAAATATTATGTTTTGGAGACTCAAATACATATGGTGTAAACCCAGAAACTAATGAACGCTTTGGCAGAAATGAGAGATGGACTGGTCTCTTACAGAATATTCTTGGTAAAGATTACTATGTCATTGAAGATGGCTACAGTGGTCGTTCAACCTGTTTTTCTGATGACTCAGATCCTTTCAGAAGTGGAATTAAGGTCATAGAGCCCGTATTAAAGACTCATAGTCCGTTGGACATGATTGTTATAATGTTGGGCACAAATGACTTTAAAGCACAATTTAGTATGACTGCAAAGGTATCTGGTTATGCATTAAAGAGAATTGTGGATAAGATTCACCATTATTACGGAGACAAATGTCCAAAGATACTTCTAGTTTCTCCAATTATGATTGGAGAAGATGTGGAAAATTGTAGATTTTGGGAATGCGATAAGCATTCATATGAGGAAATCAAAAAGGTTCCAGCAGTTTATGAAGAAGTTGCACGTCAGACAGGATCTGCCTTTTTTGCTGCATCTTCTGTTGCCTGTGCAGGGTCAGATTGTCTACATATGACACAAGAAAGTCACAAAGCTCTAGCAGAGGCATTAGCACCAATTATTGTAGATTTATTAAAATAAGTTGTTTTGTTGAAAAAAAAGGGTTGCTTTTGGCAACCCTTTTTTGTTCTATTGATAGTCTTACAGAAGAGCAACCGCTGGTCTGAGTCCATCAATGAGAGGTTCCATGATAGGAACACAAGCAAGAAGAACACCAGCAACAACAGCACTTCCAATAACACCAGAGACGTTTGGTCCCATAGCGTGCATGAGAA
>CAVEGR010000134.1:0-12644 GCA_963615565.1 Phocaeicola massiliensis
AATTGTTCCCTGTGTGGAGCTTGTGCTCAACATAATGGTTGTGCCCAACGTAGTGGTTGTGGCCAGTGTGGACTATTCAACCAATTTGGCTAGAAACTGCTACAGTACTAAGGTACTTGCTACAATTGCAATGGCCCTAAAAGCTTTGTATTCACTCCTAGGCTCCTTGCTATATTTTCTGAAAGTGAAAGGATGTTTTGTTACAAGATACCAACAGTAGGATTGCAAAGGAGAATACCGGTGGTATTGTAGAGGTTCTAAATCCTCTGTAAGAACTTAAAAGTTCTAAAAATACATCCAGCAAGAGAGCCTATGAGAAAATAGATGCTTAGGAACTGTGCCAAAATAATTTGAACATTTCTACTTGTTCTAATTCCAAGCTTCTGCGTCATCATCTTTAGCCATATGCTCATATTGTCTAAAGATAATTCCTTGAATCTTGAAATCATAACTTCGTATTAATTGCTCAACTTATTTCGTCACAGTTCCTTAAAGGTTCTTGCAAAGCTCATTTGCAAAGCTCATTTGCAAAGGTTTTTGCAAAAACATCTAAACTTCATCTTGCACTCCAACTATGTGCTATAACCTTGCATCGTAGTTCATTATACTTTTAAGAGGATAACGATTCAAGTAGAATAAACTTTACTGTGGTATTTCTTTTGGACTTTTTAGAGTATTATTGAAGCATGACATCTATTGCCAACCTGTATGCTACACTAGAACAAGATCTCATTGGCCACACTCAGGCATTTATCTCCATAACTGGAGGAGGTGGAAAAACAACAACAATGATTGGACTTGCAAGATATCTTAAAGCTTGCGGAAAGAAAGTCCTTATAACTACAACCACCAAGGTTGCTTCTCCATATCTCTTGGATTATGGACAAGATATAATCTTTAGCACCAACAAAATCTTAACTTATAAGCCATCTCCATCCCAAGTTGTCTTTTACGCCAACCAAGATGAATCCTGTCAAAAATGGGCCTCTCCAGATTTTGCAATTCTCACCCAGCTGTATCCACGTTACGATATAATTATTTCTGAGGCCGATGGTTCTAGGGGCCTTCCCTTAAAGATTCATACTCAAAGAGATCCACAAATTCATCCATTAACAACAGCAACAATAAGTCTAATTGGAACTTGGGCAATAGGAAAAACTACAACAGAGATGACATTTGGATCAACATTAGAAAAGACTGTGGATAAAGACTACTTAGATTGGTATATTTGCAGCGAAGAAGGACTACTTAAAGGCTCTAAAATTAATAACAGAGCAATTTTATTCAATGGTTGTGAATTGGGTTATGACAGACAATTGTTAAGATCTTTAAATATTCCAAAAGATGTCAAATGTTATCTATCATCTGCAAATAAGGGAGAACTATATGAAGCTTTTTGAACAAGTTGCAATTGCAGAAAGCAAAAATAGACCCTTTGCAATAGTAACTCTCATATCAACAGAAGGCAGAGTTCCAAGAAAAGATGGAAGAATGGTTGTTTTTTCTAGTGGTGAAATAAACGGCACCATTGGTGGTGGAGAGATGGAAAGAAATGCAATTAAACTTGCATGTGAAAGTATAAAGACCGGAAAAGGTGGCAAATATATGTTGAAAGTAAGAGAGACTGGTATGGCAGAGATTTTCATAGATGTTCCAATAAAAAGACGCAGAGTAGTAATTGTTGGTTCAGGGCATGTTGCACAGTCTTTAGCAGAAGAATTTCATAGATTAGATTTTGAGGTTTATTTTATAGATGATAGGCCATTTGACGTCCCAATTTGGGCAACTTTAGTAAAAAAAACAGATAATGATGAAAAAATAAGACATCTTATTGATGATAAGACTGCAGTAATATTTTCTAATCCAGACGATGTTTCCTCCTTGTTGGAAACAATTCAAGCAACTGAAACTCACTATATTGGTATCTTGTCTTCACGAAAAAGCAAGAGATATCCAGACCGTAGAATAAGATGTCCACTTGGGCTTGATATAGGTGCCCAAACACCGGAGGAAATTGCAGTTTCTGCTGTAGCTGAAGTTATGGCAGTGGTTCATAATAAAACCGCTCAACCTGCAGCCTTTTGGCGTGATAGACTTGTAGTTATCCGTGGTGCAGGGGATCTTGCAACCGCTGTTGGAATTAGACTGCACAAAGCAGGATTTAGTGTTGTTCATCTTGAAGTAGCTCAACCAACTGTAATTAGGTCAACTGTTTCATTTGCAACAGCAATGTATGACAAAACTACTGAAGTTGAAGGTGTAACTGCAAGAAAGTGTGAAATGTCAGAAGTTTTACATGTTCTTGATGCTGGAGAAGTTCCAGTTGTAGTTGATCCAGCTTGTGAAATTCTTAATACACTTAATCCTGTTGCATTAGTTGATGCAATACTTGCAAAAAGGAACCTTGGAACAAATAAAAGTATGGCTCCGTTTACTGTAGCACTTGGTCCTGGTTTTGAGGCAGGAAAAGATGTTGATGTTGTAATTGAAACTCAAAGAGGTCACAGGCTAGGAGTGTTAATTAGAGAAGGCTTTGCAGCTCCAAATACTGGAATTCCTGGTATTATTGGAGGTTTTGGCTCAGAAAGAGTCATGCATACAACAGCCAAAGGAATATATAGACCTGTTGCCAAGATTGGAGATTTAGTTACAGAAAACCAAATTGTTGCTTATGTAGACACAGAAGATGGTCAAAGTGTGCCTGTTGTTACTACAATTGCTGGAAAAGTAAGAGGTATGCTTCATGCTGGTCTTTATGTTCCAAAAGGATTTAAAGTTGCTGATGTAGACCCACGTGGTGCAGCTACAGATCATTTAACTTGTTCAGACAAAGCTAGAGCTATCTCAGGTTCAGTACTTGAAGCAATTATGGGCTTTATTGCAAATAGAAGCTAATAAACTGTACAGCTCTCCTAAACTCTATGTGTTAACCATTTATCTTGTTTATAGTAATGCCAAAGTAAACAAAGATTTGCAAGATCTCCAACCGTATAAGCAAACCAGAGTACTGTTACTGGAAGTCCCAGGAAATAGACAATAAGAGAGTATGGAAGTTGAAAGCAATATTGTGCAATTAAAGAAGAATACATAATTGGTCTATTGAGTCCACTTCCACTGAAAGCGGCATGAAAACCAACCATTAATGAAAAAATCATTACATTAATGCCAAAAGCGTACATCAAAACTATTCCACTTTTATCGGGCATGGCACCACCTAAGAAAATACTTAATAAAAAAGAAGGGCAAATAAAGAATAGTGATGCAGGAATTGCACTAACGCAAGCACAAAGAAGATTTGATTTGTGTACGCATTCTTTAGCTCTTTCTGGCATATTTGCACCTAGTGCATGACCTAGTATTATGCCACTACCCATGCTAAAGCCTGTTTGTGGCATCATGCAGAAGCCTTGTAATCTTGTTCCAATTCCTAAAATGGCTACTGCGGCGGTTCCGTAAGTGGAAATTATTTTCATTAAAATGATATTAAAAATGTTTCTTAGAAGAAGGTTTATACCACTTGGTAGTCCAATTGTAATGAGTTTCTTATCAATTTCTTTGTCTGAATTAAAGAAATTTTTCAATGAGATTTTTACGTCTGGTGTTCCTTTGACAAGTATGATAAGACCAACTACAAATGAAAATGTTTGACCTGTTACTGTTGCCCAAGCAGCACCAGCCATTCCCATTCCAAGACCCCGTAGACCTGTTAAAGAAGTTATAAGTGGAATTTCTTCAAACATTAAAAGGGGATCTAAAATTATATTCATTATGGCTGCCATTGTTAGTAGCCTCATGGGCGTTTTTGCATCTCCAGTGCATCTAAATATGGTATTTACGCTGTAGGATGAGAAAAATATCGGGATAAATAAGATACGGATGTAGCCGTAATCTAGTGCGTATGAGATGACTGTCTGCTCCTTGGAGAAGAAACACACGAGAGGTCTCAAGAAGGCTGCCATGAATAATGCACCTGCTAGTGACCAAATAAATTTGAATGCAAGTGTGCGTTCAGAGGCTGTGGCGGTTTTTTCTTTGTTGCCACTACCATGGTATTGGCTGATAAGTGAGACGCTTGAGGTGCCTACAATTTCGTTAAAGACATCTACAAGCCAAAACATGGTGGAAAAAATAGTCATTGAAGCAACGGCATCTGCAGATATGAAGCCAATCCAAAAGAGGTCAACCATATCGTACAGGGACTGAAACATGTAGCCTCCCATAGTTGGAAGGGCAAGCTTAAAGAGCTGTTTAGACATGTTTCCATGAAGTAGCTGGTCGTTTGAATTTATTTCTTCAATCTTCTGTGATTCCTGCAAGTTCTGCCTCTCTTATGTATTTGCGTCTGTATTTCAATGACATAATTAAATGACATAACGCAGTTAAAGTCCATGAAATTGGATATGAAAGATAAACAATTTCAAGACTTTGATGCATAGGAAAGACTACTGCAATCCAAACAATTCTCATAACTACAGAACCTATGAGGGATATAATTGTGGACATCATGGATTTATTTAATCCTCTAAGTGTTCCAGAACCAACTTCCATAAAGGCCAAAGTGCAGTATGGAATCATCATAACATAGAGCCTAGTTTCTGCGGTATGCACAGCAAGTGGGTCTGAGATGTAGCAATGAATTAAAGGAATTCTAAAGAATACTAAGAATAATGAAACACATTCTGCAATGATAAATGTTACTAAATAACATGAAGCCATGACCTTTCCAATTCTTTTAAATTTCTTTGCTCCATAGTGCTGGCTTGTGAAAGTAATTGAAGCTTGGCAAACTGAATTTGTTGCTGTGTAAGCAAACGATTCAAGGCTTGCACCGGCACCATTACCATCAATTATTGCTGATCCTCCCGGACATATGCTATTGTTCAGTGTAATGATACTACTTTGTATGACCATGTTTGAGACGGAAAAAAGTGCCCCCTGAAGTCCTGCAGGAAGTCCATTGTATATGATGTCTTTTAATGTCATTGCGTGGAAAGCAAGTTTTCTAAATTCAAATTTACACCAACCTTTGTCGCACCCTAGGATAATCAGAAGAACAACTGCAGATGCAAGGTTTGATATTGATGTGGCAATGGCAACACCATCAACAGACATATTACAAACAAGAACAAAGAATAAATTCAACCCAATGTTTAGGATGCCTGTAGCGGAAAGCACATATAAAGGAGTTTTTGTGTCGCCTTTAGCTCTGAAGATTGAAATAAGAAAGTTTGTTATTGCTAAAAAAGGAACTCCAAGGAAGTAAACTTTTGTATAAAGAGTTGCTAAGTCAAGGATGTAACCTTCATCTCCTAATAACTCAAGCATTGGACGGCTTATAAACAAGCCTATAATCATGCAAACAACTCCAGCAACAAGGGCTGTCATTAGAGAAGTATGAACTGCATAACTTGTTTTCTCTTTGTCTCCGGCTCCAATGTACCTTGCAACTACAACGCTGGAGCCTACTGCAAAACCAACAAATATGTTAAGAATTAGGTTAATCATTGCACTTGTTGTGCTAATTGCGCCAATTGCACCATCAACATTTGACATTCCAACAACAATCATATCTGCAGCAGAATAGAAAGTTTGAAGTAGGTTAGTAACCATTAAAGGAAGAACAAAAGCAAAGACTTTGCCAATAAGAGGACCGTGAAGAAGATCTTTGTCTTCAGTGTCAACTTGATGATTATTATTTCCTAATAGTGCTTTACGATGTAGCATATAATACCTCAACATGCCAAAATGACAGTCAACTAATATATTAATTATCTTAAAATATAGCAATTGGTTAGCAGCCCTCTAGTTGCAATTTAAATTCAGTTGAAGATATTTTTTATTGAGCTATGTACACTTTTGCTGTCATTTAGCCATGTTGACCGTAAAGAAACAATTAATTATCTTAACTACGTACAAAGATGTTTTTGCAAAGTTGCGGTCCAGTTGTGGCTCAAAGTTGCGGTCCAGTTGTGGCTCAAAGTTGTGGCTCAAAGTCGAAGAAGTTGGAGGTTCATATGAGATCAATTAAAGATATTTATAAAACAGGAAAAGGCCCATCTAGTTCTCATACAATGGGACCTGCACGGGCTGCAGAACTTTTTAAAAAAGAAAATCCGGATGCAACTAGCTTTAAGGTTATTTTATATGGATCACTTGCTAAGACCGGTATGGGCCATGGTACAGATAGAGCCATCAAAGAATGCATGGAACCAATAGAGTGCGATGTTGAACTTAATTTAGATGAAAATATTGAACTTAAACATCCAAATACTTTGGACTTAATTGCAATCAAGGATGGACAAGAGATAAACAAGATTAGGGTTAGAAGTATTGGTGGTGGTGACATTGTTATAGATGGACGACCCAAAGAAATTTTGCTGGGTGAAGAAACATACATGGAAAACTCTTTTGCAGAAATCAAACAATTTTGTGAATTTAGATATGTTGACTTGGTTGATTATATAGAGCTCAATGAAGGAAAAGAAATCTGGGATTATCTTGCAGAAGTTTGGGAAGTGATGAAGGCTGCTATTCATGAAGGACTTTCCAAGGATGGTACACTTCCTGGCAGCTTGCATGTTCAACGTAAAGCCAAATATATGTATGACCACATTGTACCCAATAAGCATGCAGAGTTGGTGGAGTGTCAAATGGTCTGTTCATATGCATATGCTGTAAGCGAGCAGAATGCAGACAATGGTACAATTGTTACTGCTCCCACTTGTGGTGCTTGTGGTGTACTGCCAGCTGTACTTTACTATCTTCAAGCTAAGCGTAATCTTACAGAAACTGACGTTCTGCATGCTCTTGGTGTTGCAGGTCTTTTTGGCGAACTTGCTAAACAGAATGCTTCTGTTTCTGGTGCAGAATGTGGATGTCAAGCAGAAGTTGGGATTGCATGTTCAATGGCTGCAGCTGCAGCAGGTCAGATGTTTGGATATAATCTTAAGCAAGTTGAGTATGCTGCTGAAGTTGCTCTTGAACATCACTTAGGACTAACTTGTGATCCAATTTGCGGATTGGTTCAAATTCCTTGTATTGAAAGAAATGCAGTTGCTGCTTTGAGAGCAATTAACTCAGCAAACTTGGCATACTTCCTTACTGGAACAAGAAATATTAGTTATGATATGGTTTTAAAAAGCATGTATTACACAGGCTTAGATATGAACCAACGTTATAGAGAGACATCTGAAGGTGGTCTTGCTCGAGCATATTCGAGAAAAGGCTAAATTCTACGATTTTCTGCAATAACTTTTTTGTTGAGTTTTTGCAAAAGCCTCTTGGGAGGTTCAAAATGCTAAAAAGGTTCAATTTTACATTCTCTAATGAATTTCAAAAGTTTCATATAGAGGCAAAGATTTCTGACTATGATCTAATTTATAAGGTATACCAAGCAGAAGGGGTAGGCGGGGTGGATGTCTCTCAAGAATGGCAAATTTATTCTGGGGATGCTGTTTATTGGCTTAAAGACTTCATTGAACTAAAGATTTTTAATTGGGAAGCAATTTATTCATGCGCTGAAATTTCCAATTTATCTACTGCTACTCTTACAAAATGGACGTTGGATATTGAAGAGGACGATGAAAGTGCACTTCCAGTGCAGCATATTATTGGTTTTAACTCATATCCAGATAACTTTCCTGATTTTCTTGAGCTCATAAGAAAGCTTTTAGGTCTTGAATTTTTAATACTTGAAGTCTAAATCTAGCTAGACCTTCAATAAAAAAGCCCCACAAGATTTCTCCAGTGGGGCAAGTTGGTATTTTTAAGTTTTACAAGTTTTCTCAAGCTTCAATTGATGTTAAAGCAAATCTAGTGACATCAAATAGGCCTAAGTCTGTAATCTTAAGTTCAGGAATTACAGGAAGTGCCATGAAGCACAATGTCATAAACGGATCAACATCTTTGCTGATTCCAAGTTCTTTACGTGCAAGATCTTGCATTGAGCTAATCTTTTTCTCAACCACTTCACCCGGCTTATCTGTCATAAGTCCAGCAATTTCTTGCTGAATAAAATCAAGAACTTTTCCATTCTTAACAACAGCTATGCCACCACCAAGCTCAATGAGTTTTTTCACTGCAACTTCCATGTCAGCGTCATTATCACCAACAACTATGATATTGTGAGAGTCATGGGCAACACTGGTTGCAACGGCACCACCCTTAAGGCCATATCCCTTAATTAGACCGATACCGATATTTCCAGTGCCCTTATGTCTTTCAACAACAGCAATCTTTACAATATCTTCATCATTGCGTACCCAAACACCATCTTTAACGTCTACTTTTTCAATTCCAATTTCAGTGACTATTGAGCCAGGAGTAATATTGATTGTTTTAACTTTGTTGCTATTAAGCTTAAGAGCAAGACGTTCTTTGGAGAAGTTCTTAACGTTAACCATTCCACTAACGCCCTTTGGCTCAACATGAATATCGGGCCCAAGATATACGCCATTTGATGCAACATGTTGTCCCTTGCAGAAGACTTCAGTAACTTTGAATTCTTTTAGATTGTTGACTAAGACAAAGTCTGCTCTAAGACCAGGTGCAATTCCACCTCTGTCTTTAAGATTGTAACATTTTGCAGCATTTATAGATGCAATTGAAACAGCAGTTGGAGCATCCATGCCTTCCTCAATAGCAATGCGAATGTTGTTATCAATATCGCCTTCCTCAACCAGGCTCTTTGGCTGGCGGTCATCTGTGCAGAAGAGACACATTGAAGCGTTCTTCTTGTCAACTCCCTTAAGCAGATTGCGCTCGTCATGACAAGCAGAACCCTGACGAATCAAAACGTACATCCCACGTCTTGTTCTTTCACGAAGTTCTTCGCCTGTGGCACATTCGTGATCATTGCAAACTCCACTGGCACTATAAGCATCAAGCAAAGAACCGTTGATAACAGGGCTGTGACCATCAATAACTTTGTTTGCATCTTTAGCAACCATGATTTTGTCTAAAATATCGTTGTCTGCTGCTGCAACACCCACGTAGTTCATAAGTTCACCCAAGCCAAGAACACGAGGGTTGTCAATTCTAGTTGCAATTTCTTTTGCCATAAGAATAGCGCCTGCATTTTCAAATGGAGTTGCAGGAACGCAAGAAGGAATTTGGCAATAAACAGTCAAAGGAAGATCCTTTGAAGCTTCAAGTATATAATCTAAGCCGGCAAGTCCACAAACATTGCAAATTTCGTGTGGGTCAGCTATTACTGTCGTTGTTCCGTGTGGCACCACAAGCTTTGCAAATTCTGCTGGCGAGAGGTGCGAGGATTCAATATGAACGTGTCCGTTAATGAATCCTGGGGCCATACATTGGCCATTAGCGTCAAAAGTTTCTTTTGCGGCTGGGAAATCTTTTCCTCCAAAACCTGCAAAAAGACCATCTACAATGTAAACATCACCATGAAATGTATCACGATTGTATACATCAATTATATTACAATTTTTAATGCAAAGATCAGCTGCCTCTCTCCCTGCGGCTACATCTATTAGATGTTTTAGCTGTTCCTTTTTCATCCTATTACCCCTTTTTTAAAAATACCGCAGGGTTTTACGCCTGCGGTAATAAATTACTTTTAAAGCAATTAGATTGTATTAACAACAATCTTTGCTACGAATAGAGCAAACAAAACCCATGTTGGGAAGTTGATATCTTTTGCTTTTCCAGCAATAAGCTTGAGTACAACATAGAAAAGAACACCAAACATGATACCGTTTGAAATGCTGTATGTAACAACCATCATTAGGATACACATGAATGCTGGTATACCTTCTGTGAAATCTTCAAAATCAATGGACTTAACAGGAGTAATCATCATGACACCAACAATGATAAGTGCTGGAGCTGTAGCTGCGCTTGGGATTGATCCAAAGAGTGGCTCCAAGAAGAGTGAAAGGAGGAAAAGGACTGCAACTGTGACAGCTGTAAGACCTGTTCTTCCACCTTCTGCAACACCAGAAGCACTTTCAACGAATGTTGTGATTGTAGAAGTTCCAAAGATAGCACCGGCGGTTGTACCAATAGCATCAGCAAGAAGAGCTTCTTTACAGTTAGGAATGGTTCCATCTGCGTTCATGATACCAGACTTGCCTGCACATCCAATAAGAGTTCCAACTGTATCAAACATATCAACAAAGAGGAATGTGAACATGACAATGATGAAGTCAAAGATTGTCTTGCCATTTACAAAAATTTCACCAAATGCGAAATCAAAGAAGTAAGGAGCTGCTGGGAGGTAGCTTCCACCTGCGTACTTTGTAACACCCATTGGGATGCCAATGATTGTTGTTACAAGAATACCAATAAGAAGAGCACCCTTTGTTCCTCTAGCAACCAAAGCACCAGTAATGAAAAGACCAATGATTGTTAGAATACAAGCTGGGCTTGTAATCCAGTTTGGAGCAAGCTGAATGATTGTGCTACTTGAAACCACAGCTTCGCCTGCTTCTGAAATGGAAGCGGTTGCATCAGTTACAACAATTCCTGCATTCTGAAGACCAATGAAAGCTATGAACAGACCAATTGCTGCACCAATTGCCTTCTTAAGGTTGTCAGGAATTGAGTTTACAATTGCTTCTCTGAGGTTGCAGAGTGTGAGAAGGATGAAGATGATACCTTCAACAAAAACTGCTGTCAAAGCAAACTTCCAGCTATAACCCATTCCAAGACATACTGTGAATGCAAAGAATGCGTTGATTCCCATACCTGCTGAAAGAGCGAAAGGAAGATTTGCTACAAGGCCCATTACTAGACAGGCAATAGCAGATGAAATAGCTGTAGCTGAGAAGACCTTTGAGAACTCCATGCCACAAGCTGAGAGAATACCTGGGTTAACTGCTAAGATATAAATCATAGTCATGAATGTTGTAATACCAGCCATGATTTCTGTCTTGACAGTTGACTTTCTCTCCTTAATTTTAAAGAACTTTTCCATACATTACTCTCCTTTGAATGTGATGAAAATTTATTTTAACGTTAATATTCTAACCCCTGTTTTCTCAGATGTACAGAAAAATTTTAAAAAAATGCAACAAATTGCAACATTTGCATTTGCAGGGGTTTTTGCGAAAACCTCTGCAATACAGTTTCTACGTTTTGAACGTTTATTTACTCAAAACCACTATAGTCTCCCACGTGCATGCGTTATAATATAGAGAATATGACACACGCAGACCTTTTTAGATATTTAGATAGACACAAGTATATTTACGACCCACAAAACAGACCCAACTATGCCCAAATGCGCTATAACCCCAAAACCATGCTTCCTAAGGGTGTTGAGATTCATCCTATGCAAATGAAAGGCATAGAAGGCGAGCTTTATACTTACATGGGCATTAAACGAGACAAAGTAATACTTTTGTATCATGGTGGGGGTTTTCTCATTGGATCTAAAGAGATGGATGGATCCTTTTCTGCTTATGTAGTTCAAAACTTTGATTGGGACGTTTACACTACAAATTATGCTTTAGCACCAGAACATCCGTATCCAGAAGGAGTAGAAGATTGCTTTACTGTTTACAAAGAATTATGCAAGATTTATGGTGCTTCTAACATTGTTCTTTGGGGAGAGAGTGCAGGTGCAACAATGGCTTTAACCACTGCAATACATGCAAAAAATGATGGCATAGAGCTTCCTAAGGCCATTATTTTATGCTCTCCAAGTGTTCAATATCTTGAGGTTTATCCTAGTTATACAGAGAATTTAGACACGGATTGTATAGTTACTAATAATATGTTAGAAACGCTCTGCGAGTACTTTCAGACAACAGATCCTCAAGTTCTAAAGAATCCGTTAGCCTCTCCTTTGTATGCTAATTTCACAGGCTTTCCACCAACACTAATTTTTGCATCTGATTCAGAGGTTCTTAGAGATGATGCAATAGAACTTGAAAAAAAAATGAAAAGCTATGGGGCGAATGTAACATTGGATATGGCACACAATCTTTTGCATGTCTATCCAATGTTTGTAAAACTGACTGAGGCTAGAGACGCTTTAGACAAGGCTTTTAGGTTTATAGCAAAGTTTGAACACTAATAGGCCAATTGCGTACCAAGCAATAGTATACACCCAAATAATCCAACCACCTGCAATGATATCTGGAATATAGCAAGCAATAATCAAAATTAGTGCAACTGCAGGCAAGACATTTCCACCAGGGGCTTTGAATATACCGATATTTTTTAGATTCTTTGCTCTGGATTTACGTCTTGCGGCATAAAGAGAAATTATATTGATTGCAATTGTGACAGCTGCAAATAACGTGCCAAAGCCCACAATTTGTTCAGTAAAAGCCGGAAAGCATGAGACTATTGCTGCAAGTAAAGCAATCACAAATGAGGCAAATGCAGGTACTCCAAATTTATTTGAAGATCCAAAGACTTTTGGAAGAAGACCGTCCTGTGCAGCTGCTTGAACTGCTCTTGCAGTCAAAGCAAGAACTACAAGCATTGTAGTAATCAATGCAAGAATTGCTGCTATTGAAACAACCTTAGCAAGCCATGGAAAGTTTGTAAGTTTTGTAAAACATGCTGCATAAAGTGGTATATATCTCATTCCTGGATTCTGCTCAAGAAATGATGCAGAAACAAGGCCGAGTGTAGCAAGAATAATTAAGGCATAGATTGCAGCTACAATAGAC
>CAVEGR010000135.1:0-24739 GCA_963615565.1 Phocaeicola massiliensis
GTGCAAATCTAATGCCAGCTGCCCAGCCTAGACCAAGTTCAGAAAATAAATCCTCAAGCTCCTTCTTAAATGATGGCTCAATAGAAAAAGTTGTCAAAATCTTATTTTCTTTTTTTGATGAAGAATCGCTATTAAAAAGTTGTTTAGCTTTGGAACTAACAGACTCATCATAATTAAGAGAATCATCAGGATTTCTTTTAAGTGCCATAATTATTATCTCCCAACATTTTAACTCCAGATAACCCTCTCAAGACTATTAATAGCCTCAATTGTTTTATCTTTGAGCCCTCTACCACGTTCCTTGTATAATTGCGGAGCAGAAGAAGACTCTTGAGCTTTTCTAAATACAGGATCCACGGGAATTTTATAGACTTCAAACGACCCTTCCTGAGCCGCTTTTAATATATCTCTATGTTGTTTTATTCTTTCATCGTAGGAATTAATTATGACTCTTGAATGCTTAACCTGACTTCTCAAATTCTTTTTTAGTCTCTTTAACTCATCAATGAAGATTTCAAGACCATCAAGACTGAAAACTTCAGGAGTCATAGGTGTAATGACTTCATCACTAGCAATAATGGCAGCACGCTCAAGCCTTCCTAATCCTGGTGATAAATCAAGAATTATATGTTCAAAGTCCTTAGAAAGCTCATTAATCAAATCTTGAAGCACATAAGGTTCTTCAGAAAGCTTAGTCTCGCTATAATTTTTAAGTCCTCCACCAATTCCAAATGTTGGAAGTAGATATAAATTAGGAACTTGATCAACTGCAACAATTGCATCATGTATATAACAACGTCCTTGAACAACATCAGCTAGTTCATATTTTGGAGCCTTCTTTAAAAACCATGAAGATGCATTACCCTGAGGGTCAACATCTATAAGAAGAGTCCTAAACCCATCCATAGCTGATTGACAAGCTAATGTTCCTGAGATAGTTGTTTTTCCAACGCCACCTTTTTGAAGGTGAAATGCAATAGTTTTAGCCATAAAACACCTGTAAAATAGTATATACTATACATAACTATCATACAAGACTTTTAAGTTTTAATTTATTTTTAATATGCTTTTAATAGATAATATATATATAATAGTATTCTAATTACATTGTATTTATATTATTATTATATAAGTGCAATATAGATATTATATTTATTTCGCTAAAACGATTCAATAATTATATAATAATTATATATTTTCCATACAATTAAAATATATTATTGATGCAATTTATTTAAATAATCTTCTATTTCCTGAGGATCTCCATGAAAAACAAGTGCATTCATCCCTTGCATAATTGCACCAGCACAGTTAAAAGCAAGATCATCAATAAAAAGACATTCATCAGGCTTTAAATTATACCTATTCATAACACATTGATAGATTTCAGGCATAGGTTTAATAAGTTTCTCATGTCCAGAAATAATTATTCCATCCATATATTGCAAACCTGGAATGCGGTTAACATTATAAAAAACATAATCAGGTGCATTTGAGAGCAAATAAAGCTTGTACCCTTCACTCTTCTTTTTCTTTAAATAATCACTCATTCCAGGAAGAGGCTTAATCATATCAAACCAATCTAAAGCATGATGTATATATGGCCAATACTTTTTTGGAGTTCTACTGCAAAAAATTTTTTCGGCCTCAGGGCCTGTAATCTTTCCCCAATCCAATAAAGTCCAATCAGGAGAACCAAAAACTTGTCTTTTTAAAAGAGCTCTTTCTTCAGGATCATTAATGTTCATATCATCCATAATAGAATCAGGAGACCACAATAAAATAACATTACCCATGTCAAAAATCAAATTACGTATCATATATATTCACCTGCCGTCATAATAATTACAACATTAAACTTTGAAAAGCTTAAACTATTACTTTATGCTGAAATTCATATTATATATAAGAGTTTATATCCGGGTTAGGAATAATATCCAATAGTTGCTTAAGTTCACTTTAAAGATAATTTAGTAGAGTTCTGTACTATATACACTAATATTCACTATGTTGTCTTTGTCGTTCATGTATCCATTGTGACAATTGAAGCCAGTGTTGTCACTGTAGCCAGTGTAATCTAAAATGTGCTAAATATGCCTAATGTTCTCAATGTTCTCAATGTTCTCAATGTTCTCAATGTTCTCAATGTTCTCAATATTCTCAATGTTCTCAATGTTCTGTTTGTAGTCTATGTAAAGCCAAACGAATTAAAAAGGGCCATGCCTCAAGCACAGCCCTTAACCTAAAATATATTGCGTACGGTTTTAACTTTAGAATTTAGAAGTCATCATCGTCAACATTCAAAAGACTTCTAAGAAATTCATCTTCATCTTCAAATTCGTGTTTCTCTACTTTAGCCACAGTTTCAGGCTCTTCAGAAACGAATTCGGTAATACTATTTGAAGACTGTTCATTTGTTGCTTCATCTGTAGAATCTTTTTTGTCAACAGTATCTACCTCAACGTTCTCTACGTCAGCAGGTTCAACTGCAACAGATTCATCTTCAGATTTAGCTTCAACCCCAATTTCAGATTCCACTTTAGCTTCACTTTCAGATTCCGCTTTACCTTCATCTTCACCCTTGGATTCAGTTTCATCTCCACACACAGCTTCATCTGAAACCTCATTCTCTGAAACAGACACTTCATCATCTATATTTGCTTCAGAAGCTTCAGATTCAACTGGTTGTACATCAGTTTGATTCACATTAGCTGGCACTTCATCTAACAAAGAAGAAGATTGAACATTAGTTTCTTCAACTTCTTCATCTTCTTTTTTATTAGACTTACTTGGTTTAACAATAAACTTAATTAAATCAACTAAGAGCCAAATAACACCAATTGCAATTGCAAGAAATCCTACTGAAACAAGAACATTATGCTTTACAAAATAAAAGACTTTTCCAAAGAAATCTGTAGGAAGTTTTTCATCAACAAAAGGAGCACCATCTGTTGCAGGTTTATAAGAACCAGTAGAAAGAATAACAACTTCAGAACCTTGAGTTTCAACAACAGGGGCTGAACTAGATGAACTAGGAACAACTTCCTCAACTTGCTCAGTTTCAGAAGAAGAAACATTTTCAGAAGAAAGCTGAGTTTCAGCCACTGAAGTCTCTGAAGACGCATCAGCAGAAACCTCACCTTCACTTGAAACTTCTTCTTTATCATCAGAAGACAACTCAACAGCCACTTCTTCAGTTTCTTCAACGACTGCGTCAGATGTTTCATCAGTTGATTCCTGAGCGACATCATCTTCCAATGAAACATCAGATGAAGGCTCATCAGTATCCTCTGAAACTTCTACTGAACCATCTTCTGAAATTGCATCTGAAGACTCCGCTCCAGCTGAAGTAGCAGAATCAGTGGAAGCAGCAGAATTAGCACCAGTAGAAGTATCCACTACAGCAGAAGACTCTGCAACAACAGAAACAGTCTCTTCGCGTTCAACGCTAGATCCAGTTTTTACCTTTGAAGTTGTACAAGAAACAACAACACAAAGAATCACACAAAGCAAAATAACAAAAAACTTTTTCAAAAGACACCTCCAGAAAAAAGCTCAACCATAAGGCTTTTGTACTCACACCCTCTAGAAAGACTCACTCTAGAAAGACTCATTCTAGAAAGACTCCCTCTAGAAAGACTCACTCTAGAAAGACTCACTCTAGAAAGACTTCAAAACCTCAATATGCTTTTCAGATTTTTCAATCTTCTCCTCAAATTCTCTCTTTTTAGACTTTTCTTTCTCTATAATCTCAGGTTTAGCACCATTTAAGAATTTCTCATTTGAAAGTTTTTTCTCAACGCCTTCAAGTAAACCACGGGTCTTAGAAATCTCGTCTTCAAGCTTTGAAATCTCTTTATCAACATCAATAGCTTCTTTAACAAAAATATAAGTCTCAAACCCTTGGCCGGCAATTGGGAAAGCACCCTCTACATCACAACTTCTATCAATATCAACAGTAATAGCACCAGCATTAGTAAAACCAATAAGAAGATTAACATGAGATGCAATAAAAGAAGCAAGCTCACCATTCTCATCAGGTCTAATAACAACTCTAAGTTTCTTATCAGCAGGAATGCCAAGTTCAGCACGAGTATTTCTAATTCCTCTTACAATATCCTGCAAACAGTACATTAGATTAGCTTCTTTTTCATAGACTCTATCCTGTCTATATTCAGGATATAAAGCCGTAATAACCTTGCCTTCAGTGTTAGGAAGCTTAGAATAAATTTCTTCTGTAATAAATGAAAGCATAGGATGCATCATCTTCATAGATTCAGCAAGAATATCCATAAGAATAGAAACAATTCTATCTTTTTCAGCATCATCATCTGAATACAGTGAAATCTTAGTTGCTTCTAGATACCAGTCACAGAAATCATTCCAGAAGAAATCATAAATAGCCTGGGCAGCATCATTGAATTTATAGCCTTCAATAGCAGTTCTAACTTTTTTAACATTCTCGTTAAGACTGTGATATATCCATTTATCAACTTGAGTAAACTTGTCTTCATCAATAGCAACAAGGTTTCTACCTTCAAGATTCATCAAAAGATATCTAGTAGCATTCCAAATCTTATTAGCAAATCTTGAACCAAGTTTAAAGGAATCCATATCAATGAGAACATCCTGGCCCTGAGCAGCAAGATAACAAATAGTAAACTTCATTGCATCAGCACCATAGATATCAATAACCTCAAGTGGATCAATACCATTTCCAAGGCTCTTTGACATTTTTCTGCCCTTTTTATCTCTAACAAGTCCAGTAAGATAAACATCAGAGAATGGGACAACGCCATTAAATTCAAGAGAAGCCATAATCATTCTGGAAACCCAGAAGAAAATGATATCGTAACCAGTAACTAATGCACTGGTTGGAAAAAATTTCTTAAAATCAGAAGTTTCTTCTGGCCAGCCAAGCGTACTAAATGGCCAGAGCCAAGAGGAGAACCAAGTGTCAAGGACATCGGGATCCTGATGGATGTGTTTGCTACCACATTTAGAACAACATGTAGGGTCGTCGCGTACAACCATCATCTGGCCACAATCGTCGCAATACCAAACAGGAATTCTGTGGCCCCACCAAAGCTGGCGACTAATACACCAATCACGAATATTCTCAAGCCAAGATGAGTATGTGTTTTCCCAACGCTTTGGATAAAAGTGTAAATCACCCTTTTTCCAAGCATCCAAGGCTTTGTCAGCCATCGAACGCATTTTGACAAACCACTGCTGGCTAAGGTATGGCTCAACAGTAGTATTGCACCTATAGCAGTGACCAACTTCATGTTTATGTTCTTGCACTCTAACAAGATAACCAAGTTCTTGTAGTTTTTCTGCAACCTTAACACGAGCCTCTTCAGCAGGAAGACCTCTAAATTCCTCAGGACAGACATCATTTAATGTGCCATCTGGATTGAGGATATTGATAGCTTCAAGATTATGGCGTTTGCCGCACTCCCAGTCGTTAGGATCATGAGCAGGAGTAATCTTAACCATACCAGTTCCAAACTTAATACCAACAAAATTATCTGCAATAATAGGAATTTCTCTGTTTGTCAAAGGCAGTTTAAGCATCTTGCCAACAAGATCTTTATAGCGCTCATCATCTGGATTAACAGCAACTGCAACGTCACCAAACATAGTTTCAGGTCTAGTTGTTGCAACAGTGATATGGCCACTACCATCAGCGAAAGGATAATTTACATCATAAAGATGCCCCAAATCCTCCTGATGCTCAACTTCATCATCTGCAAGAGCAGTACCACAATGTGGACAATAGTTGACAAGATAAAGACCCTTATAAATCAGACCCCTGTCATACAAAGAAACAAAAGTCTCTCTAACGGCCTTAGAAAGTCCCTCATCCATGGTAAAACGTTCATGATCCCAGTCACAAGAACAACCTATTTTCTTTAACTGGCTTACAATAACATCATGATGCTTTTCTTTCAGTTCCCACGTTTTTTCCAAGAATTTTTCACGTCCAATATCCTGACGTCTAAGTCCTTCTTTCTTTAGCTGACGCTCCACCACATTTTGGGTTGCAATACCAGCATGGTCAGTTCCCGGGACCCAAAGAGTGGGCCTTCCAGTCATTCTATAATAACGTATAAGTATATCCTGCAAGGAGTTATTTAATGCATGCCCCATATGAAGAATACCAGTAACGTTTGGTGGTGGCATAACAATAACAAAGGGCTTCCCTTCACCACTTGACGGCTTAAAATTCCCGTCCTCCACCCACTGCTTGTAGATGGTATCCTCAAACGCTTTTGGATTATACGCCTTCTCTAGCTCTATGGCCTTCATCAATTCCTCCAATGCGGGCACAACTCACAACCTACATCTATATATAAAAGAATATCTAATACTATACCAAATTATAAATTAAAGCAATGATTTGATGTTTTCACGCCATCATTGTAAGCTACATTACAGGGCCACAGCACATCATCTAGCCCGATATTTTTAGACCGATATTTTTAGACCGATATTATTAAACCAAATCACACTTGACCAAGTATTACAATTTCATCGCCAGCTTGAATTCTGCCTTCCTTAATAACAATTGCAAAAATACCATCTGTTGGCATAACGCACCTTCCAGTAGCCTTTTTGATAGCACAATCTGAATGACATTCTTTACCAATTTGAGTAACCTCAAGCTCAGCAGCACCAACTTTAAGTCTGGTACCCACAGGAAGATGTTTTAAATCAATGCCTCTTGTATTAATATTTTCAGCAAAAATGCCATCATCAAGCTCAATTGGGCAGACAGAGCGCATAGTATCAATACTTTCTTCAGCCAAAAGACTAATTTGCCTATGCCAATCTCCAGCATGAGCATCACCAACAATACCATGATGACATTTTACATCAATATACGGAACAGAATGCTTTCTAATTCCCTTAACATGACTAATATTAACAGACACAACTTTAGCCATTATTCAACCTCAAACACACCACTTTTTCCACCATCTTTATACGTCAGATGAATGTTAGAAATAATCATATCTCGCTGAACAGCTTTACACATATCATAAACAGTTAAAGCAGCAACACTTACAGCAGTAAGTGCCTCCATTTCAACACCAGTTTGACCTTGACAACGCACCTCACTGGAGATTGACAACACAGCACTATGACTGTCTGCTGAAGCCATATCTACAGCATCCAAAGAATCAATCTTAAAAGTAATATCAACCTTATTTAACAAAAGCGGATGACACATAGGAATAAGATCACTATTTTTCTTGGCAGCCATAATACCAGCAACTTGAGCCACAGCAAGAACATCACCCTTACCAATTTGACCATCTACAATCTTTTGCATAGTCTCTGAAGACATATGAACTTCAGCATGAGCCCTAGCCGTCCTACTGGTCTCAGCTTTCTGGCTTACGTCTACCATATGAGCTCTTCCCTGTTCATTAAAATGCGTCAACTCTATTCCTGAAGTTGTCATCTCAGAAATCTCCATCCTAACCTCCAATTTGATTCATAGCCCTATGCGTTTGTGTCACTCCATCATCACACAAATGATGATGCTCTGGCTTAGCCATAATACCCATACAAATAGCATCTTCAAGGGCCTTTCCTTGAAGATTGCGTAACACAATTTCAGTATCCGAATGCAAGCAAGGTTTCAAGCGCCCATCACATGTAATCCTAATACGGTTACACTGTGGGCAAAACTCGTTACTCAAAGGCGTAATAAGACCCACTTCCCCCATGTAGCCTTTAATCTTATACCTTTGAGCCACCCCGTCAGAAGGCATTTTTTCCAATTCAGGGCAAACTTCTACTACTTTAGACGCAGGCAAATAAGAGCCAAAAGAAGCTCCATAGCCCATAGGCATTCGTTCAATAAAACGCACTTGATAATTATTATCATAAGTTAGATTTACAAAATCTCTAATCTCATCATCATTAATACCACCAAGAAGCACACAATTTATCTTAATTTTATCAAATCCAGCAGCCTTTGCAGCCTCAAGTCCAGTTAACACATCAGACAAAGTTCCAAGCCGAGTAATTTGTGAAAACCTATCAGGACGTAAAGTATCTAGACTTACATTTAACCTATCTACACCACTGGCTTTTAAAGGCTCAGCCAAGGAAGAAAGAAGGCTACCATTTGTTGTAATGCAAAGTTCTTCAACTCCAGGAATATCTTTAAGCATCTTGCAAAAATCAACAATTCCACGGCGAACTAAAGGTTCGCCACCAGTGACTCTAATCTTACGAACTCCACACTTAACAGCAGCCTCTGCCATGGTTTTAAGTTCTTCAAAAGAACACATATCACTATGACTTTGTTTTGTAACTCCTTGTGGTGGCATACAATAGCAACATCTATAATTACACTTATCTGTCACACTAATTCTTAAATACGTAATTTGTCTACCACAAAGATCTAGCATAAAACCACCGTCATACTTTAAACATACAAAAAAAGCTGTCATGGAGCAAAACCACAACAGCCTTCAATTATATCCACAAAATGTACTTATTCAACAACAACTTCAGATTCTACAACTTCAGATTCAACGGAAGGGATCAAAGTAAGTGTTTCACCTTCAAATAATACAGTTCCATCAGAAGCAACAAGCTGATTAGAAGCATCAACAGAAACTCCAGTTGCAATAATTGAACCGTTATTATCCTTGATAATACCATCCGAATAAATTACAAGGCCTCTATCTTCAAGCTTAGCAACCTCAGAAACATCTGATGATAATTTCTCCAATGCAAGAGGCTGAATGCTCTTCAGTTTAATGTCAACATCATAGCCACGTGCGTCCAAGTTTTTAAGAATCTCATCAAGAGAATAATTCTCAAGACTCTTGGAAGTTGTTGCGTTGTCTGTAGAACGCACTGGGGTAATGTTTTTAAGGTCAATTGTTGTGTTGACATCCGGCAAAGAAATCTTATTATCCTTGCTATTACCACCAAAAACAGCCCAAGAACCAATAAAAACAACCACAAAAGCAGCTGCAACACCAATAATTTGAGGTGTAGAAACATTAAAATGTTTTTTTAAGAATGAAAGTTTAGGCTTTTGCGTAAACTTGTTTTTCTCAATAATTGAAAGAACCTTAGCTTGTCTTGGAGCAATTTCTTCATCTGTCAAAGCAGCAGAATGTACAACATCCCTTAAACTCTTAAGTTTCAAGAATCTGTCTTTACAACTAGCACAATAACTCAGATGCTCTTCTACCTGGCTCTTCCAAGGCTCAGTAAGTTCGCCATCAAGATAGGTACTAAGAATCTGATCATCAAGGCACATTTACTTCCTCCCGGTCTAACATAGCACCAAGCTCCTTTCTAGCTCTGTGCATACAGACCTTAACGTTGCCTTCAGTTGTTTTGAGAACCTTAGCAATCTCTGCATAACTTAGACCAGCATACTCTCTAAGCACAATCACTTCTCTGTGCTTCATAGAGAGCTGACTCACAGCCTTTCTCACTGCATCAGCAGATTCTTGAAGAATCACTTCAGTTTGTCCATCTTTATATGGATTAACCTGAGGCCCCTTCATCATCTTTTCAAGCGAAGCCGTCTCACGCATCTTTCTCTTGACAGCGTTGATACAAAGGTTCTTTGCAACCCTAATCAACCAATACTTTGCGTCATCCATAGAAGGAAACACAATGTCCTTGTCATAGAATCTAATAAACGTATCCTGACAAATATCTTCAGCAACATCTTTGTTGTAGGTCACATGGTACGCAACCCGCATAAGAGTTGGAAAAACTTCATCATAGACTCGCCTGAAATCCAGTTCATCTCCACTTCTGATTTCCATAAACGTTAACAACCATCCAAATAAAAAGTTACATCTTAATTGTTAATTTTTGTTAAAGATGGCCCATTAGGAGTATCTTTTACAACAAAACCCAACTGAGTAATTTGATCTCTATAAGAATCAGCCAAAGCCCAATCCTTATTCTTCTTCGCATCAGATCTCTTCTGCACCAAATCTAGCACCTCTTGAGGAAAATCTTCCTGCGCCTTTTTTGCCTTGATTTCAGAAAGCTTTAACCCCAAAACACTATCCATATAATTGAGTACAAAACGTTTTTGGTCGTTTGGAATCTCGTCATCCTTCACCAAAGTCCACAACACAGACAGCGCACGCGGAGTACCAAGGTCATTGCACACAAAGGCATTGAATTGATTCATGTAATCTCTTGCCTTATCAGAAATTGCATTCTCATCCGCAACCGCATCTCCAAAGCCCGATATTCTTTCCAGCAGCCCTAAACGTGCTGCTCTTGCACCCTCAAGTCCCTGATAAGAGAATTGCAGCTGTGTTCTATAGTTAGCCCCCAAACAGAAATATCTATAATCAAGCGGATCAAACCCGTGTTCCTTAAGAACGCTCATAGTCAAGAACTCACCAGAGCTCTTTGACATCTTACCTTTTTCGCTCAATAAGAACTCTCCATGCATCCAGTAATTAACCCAAGTCTTGCCTGTAGCAGCCTCACTTTGAGCAATCTCATTTGTATGATGAACAGGAATAGCATCAATACCACCACAGTGAATATCAAAGTGTTCACCAAGGTAGTACATACTCATAGCAGAACACTCAATGTGCCAACCCGGGTATCCACGACCCCATGGAGAATCCCACATCATAGCCTGCTCACCAAACTTACTATTTGTAAACCACAAAACAAAATCCTTTGGATTTTTCTTATTGGAGTCAATATCAATTCTAGCACCGCTTTTAAGGTCATCCAAGTTCAACCTAGCAAGTTTTCCATATGATGGAAATGTATCTATAGAAAAGTAAACATTTCCACCAGCAACATATGTGTGTCCACCTTTCTCTAGACGCTGAATAAGTTCAATCATTTGTGGAATATGCTGAGTTGCAGGACAAATAACATCTGGTCTGATTATATTCAGTGAATCATAATCTCTAAAAAAAGCGTCTGTATAGAACTTGGCAATATCCCAAACACTCTTACCTGATTCCCTTGCGCTCTTTTCCATCTTGTCTTCGCCGTCATCTCCGTCTCCAGTTAAATGACCAACGTCTGTGATGTTCATAACATGCTTAACCTTATATCCTGCATGTAATAACACCCTTTTAAGAGTATCTTCAAAAATGTAAGTTCTAAGGTTTCCAATGTGTGCATAATTGTACACTGTAGGACCACAACCATACATGCCAACAAAATTAGGTGTAATAGGTTTAAATTCCTCAACTTGACGTGACATTGTATTATATATCTGAACTTTCATATTCAACTCCATGAGGCTAACAAGAGCCTCCACAATTTGCTAATAATATATGTTATAGTTTGCTAAAAATCAATTCAATGGCTTTTGCAAAAGCCACAAGAAGTTCAAAGATATCGGGATAGAAATTACTTTTGTGTAGAAGATTTTTTGGATGGCATTTGCGCAAACACCACAGAGCCAAACATGAGCAAACATCCCACAATCTGTTTTGCGTCCATGTGCTCGTTGAGCATTACAAGTCCACCAAATGCTGCCCATGCACTTTCAAGAGACAAGGCTAAGGTAGCCTTAAATGGAGGAACCCATTTTTGCCCCACAATTTGCAATGTGTATGCAATTCCACAGGAGCATACCCCTGCGTACAATATTGGTAACCAAGCACTCTTAAACATCACTTGTACAGAGCTAATTGTATAACCCTCCACAAAATAGCCAACTATAAGACCAAGAAGGCCACCAAATAGAAATTGAAATGCAGATAGCTCCACACCATCAAATTTATTTACTACACGGTCAATGATGATAATCTGTATTGCAAATAAAAATGCAGATCCAAGTACAATCAAATCTCCCGTGCCAATACCAGTTTCCCCATTAAAACTCAAAAGAAAAGTTCCTACAAGTCCAATTACTATGCAAATCCAAATCTTAAGTGGAACCTTTTTGCCTAAAGCCATAGAGAAAACTGGCACAATCAAAGTATACAGAGAAGTAATAAACCCGGCCTTACCAGCTGTTGTAAACACCATACCATACTGCTGCACAATGCAAGCAGTAGAAGTAAAGAATCCACACAAGAATCCATCAATCATTAATGCTTTAAAATATTTTTTATCACCCTTGTGTCTTTTTAAAATAGGAATAACAAGTGGCAACAAAACAATAAAGCCCAAAATCATTCTAGTTCCATTGAAAAAGAACGTGCTAACGTTTCCAGCCGCATTGCTTTGTGCCACAAATGCTAGACCCCAAATCATTGAGGTCAAAAGCAACAATAATACTGCCCTACTTTCCTTCATGAGAACGATACTGTTAACTTTTAAAATTTCAGCGTTTTGGCAATGCCATTATTTTTTCAAGCTCAGGCTTCTTCTCTAAGTTCTTTACAAGGCCCCTAGCTCTAGCCTTGTTAACATATGAAGCATCCTCAAATGAATAATGGAAGTTTGTATGAACATCATAAGTTCCATTCATTAAGGCAACAGCATCTTCAGTGATAACAAGCTCCTCATCTGTAGGAATGACAAAAATTCTAACAGGAGAATCGTCTGTAGAAATATCAAACTCAGCATTTCTGCATTTGCAAATGCTATTCTTGTAGTCATCTAGCCTCATGCCAAAAGCTTCCATGTCGCAAATAGCACCATGTCTAATGGTTGGAGCCATCTCACCAACGCCCGCAGTGAAAACAACAGCATCAACTCTACCAAGTAGTGCAGCATATGCACCAATGTACTTCTTGATTCTGTGGCATTCCATGTCCATAGCAAGCTTTGCCTTTGCATCACCTTCATTGGCAGCCTTTTCAACGTCACGTCTGTCACTGTAACCACAAATACCAATAAGACCACTCTTCTTGTTAAGTGTTGTGTCCATCTCCTTAGCTGTCATACCAGTATTATTCATGATGTAAGGCATAATAGCAGGATCCATGTCACCACTTCTTGAACCCATCACAAGACCCTCAAGAGGAGTAAGACCCATGGAAGTATCAATACAAACACCATTTTTTACAGCACAAACAGATGCACCGTTTCCAATGTGACAGATAATAACATTAGTATCCTTATTTTCTTTTCCAAGAAGAAGAGCTGCTCTCTTTGCACAATAAAGATGACTTGTTCCGTGGAAACCGTAACGTCTTACGTTGTATTTTGTATACCACTCATATGGGACAGCATACATATAAGCCTCAGCTGGCATTGTCTGGTGCCATGCAGTATCCATGACAATTGCATGTGGAACATTAGGCATAACCTTACGTGCAGCCTCAATACCCATAATATTAGCTGGCATGTGAAGTGGTCCAAGTGGAATAAGTTCTTTCAACTGAGAGACTACCTCATCTGTAACCAAAGTAGATTTCTTAAAAAGCTCACCACCATGCAAAACTCTATGCCCAACAGCACCAACTTCAGAGACATCATTAATTACACCATATTCTTTATCTACAAGCATCTTGATGATAAGCTCAATAGCCTCTTTATGAGTTGGACAAGTAAACTTAGCCTCATAATCTGGCTTTCCAGAAGCCTTATGCTCAATTGTTGAATACTCAAGACCAATTCTCTCAACAACACCAACAGCCAAGACATCCTTATTATCCCAGTCATAAACCTGATACTTTGCAGATGAACTTCCACAATTCAAGCAGAGAACAACCATATAATCCCTCCAAGAGTTAAGAAACTATACACAGTTTCCAAATTACAAAAATTAAAATTTCTAGAGTTAATCTTAACCACATAAACACTCAATTACAAGGGAGGATTTTATCAGTGCAGTGATTTTGACTAAAAATTTGTACTAATAAATAAAGGCATTTAAAAAGCCTCATAGGAGACAAAATGAACAATATTTTACACAAAATCACAATCTGCATTGTTATCTGCACAATCATTCCATGTATTGCAGTCGCCAAAGACAACTCATCTTCAACCAACGACCTCTCAATACTCACTCAAGACAGCCCCACGCTACTTTTAACATACACAACTCCAAACACACTTGACATCAGCGTCCAAACACAAAGCGTGCGCTACCAGCTAGAAATACAAAGGACCCAAGATGGCCACTTCCTCCTCATAGCACCACCCTTTTTAGAGGCCGATATTTCTAAAATTCTCCACATAGGAGAAATTCAGCCTCAAGGACTCTTCACACGCTTATTGGATCCTATGAGTGGAAACAGCTCCAGTATAGGATTTATAAAAGGTAAAAACTTTGTACAAAACTTCTTGCCATCATTTAATCCAAAGCTTTCTGGCTTTACCCTTAGCATGGATAATGTGGATATTATTACATTAGGCCCTATCTTAAACCCAATCTCTCCCACAGGTATTGGTGCCATTATAGGCAACAGCAAAGCATACACCGCAATTCTAGCTGCAACACAAAACAATGTCCTAACTCAAGAATATATACAAAGTTTTCAAGTCAATTGGAAAGAATTAGGCTATGGTGAACATATGTATTTTACGCTAATTGGTGCCTCATCTAACACTAAGATGGGACATTTAACAGTAACATCTGGTGCATTTATTCAGGGAGCATACGACATAAAACTAGGAGGTGGTAATACAACTGGAGTAGAACTTAAGGCAAAAACAAAAAACATACAAGTCAGCTATGAAAACAAAATTGGAGGTGTTGGAGTCAAGCTTAAAAACCTAGAAGAGAAAGCCAATCCACAATTGAAGTCAACATTAAAATTTAAGCTGGGAGAAAAGACAAAAATCTTTGGTACACATCAAATGACAACTTATTCTAAGCCAATCTACGGCGGAAATTCTCAAAAAAGAACAATAGAATACACTATTGGACTCAAAATTCAAAAGTGGACTGTAACTAGCCTCAACTCAACCTCATATGAAGATGATTGTGGCAAGATTTGCAATACTGTACTAACAGCAAAAGCTGAACTAGACAAAGGAACAGTAACATTTTCTACCCAAATTCATAGACCATTAAAAGGTAAATGCGAGCTACGAAACACTTCATTAGAATTTTCCAATAGTCACAGCAATCTGCAAATCAAGAACGAAAAAGTAAAGCTCAAGCTAAGCTGGACCCTCTCACTGCCAGATGCAAACCTAGAACTCTCAATTGACCAAAACCGCCGCCTTACTGCCCAACTTGAATTCTAGAGCATTATACCTTCTTAACGCTCATTTTGCAAAAATCTCTAAAGACTCTAAAGTTCTCAGCAAGTTCATCAACTGCCTGATAGTCATATTTGATGACAAAATCATTCGTTAATTTTTCATATTCTTTTAAGGCATCAAATTCAAGCAAATTTGGATGCTTTCTAAGTTTAGAATCTCTTCCATTATCTGGACATTCTTTGAAATCTTTAATGGAAACAGGAATATATCCATTGCAAATATAATGAGCATTCCATCTGTAATGCTCCTGCCTTGCAAGATTTCCTCTTGCCTGTTTTGAAAGGTTTCCAATTGCCTTTTTGATGATTTTATATGTAAGACCTCCGCTATCATTACAATTCAATCCCATCAAATACATCTTAGTCTTCAAATTCAAACATGCATTAAAGCTTGCTTCTCTTTTCATTCTATCCTTTTTCTTGTACCAGGCCCGTCTACACTTCATATCCTTAAAAGAAAAAATAGCCCCCAGCCCACATTCGCAGGACGAATTGCTTGACGAGGCATCATTTGCATATTGCTCGTAAATTCCATCATGAATCATGGCCATTTTTTCTAAAGCTTTTCGCGTAATAGCAGAATAATTGAAAACAGAACTCCTCAAATCACCCCAAAGCAACAAATCATCAGATGCAATATTATTGGCCTCATTTCTATCCCTAACACGAACACAAACGTGAGTGTTATCCAGTCCCCATTCACAACACTTTGAAGCAATCTTGTTAGCTATATCTATGCTATCAATATCGCTCCCAACGGAAACTGAAATCAGATTGATGTCGTTTTTGCCATACGCAAGCCTTTCACGTAGATTTTGAAAAAAACTCTTGGAATCAATATCCTGCATAGGCACAAGAAATTCTTCTGCCGGCATTGGTGCAATCTGCAAATACTGGCCTTCCAAACCAGCCTTCTTCATGTGATTTACAAATTCTCCATACCTATTATAACAATAATTCAAATTGCTATTTTCAAGTATCTTCTTTTTGTCAAACAAATAATACTTTACAGACTTATGTACAGACGCACCGTTGTCATTTGTAGTAACGAATTGGTCATTGGAAACAGATCTGAGAAAAAGTTCAGTATTTGTCTCGCCAAAACCAATCATAAATACTCTTAATTCAACATTTTTAACAAGAGTTGTGTCAAAATCCACATGACGAGAATCAAAGAAAGAAGCCATAGGATGGTTTTCTATCAAATCCAATACAGCAAGCTTATACTCATCAACATAATGGAAACATCCAAAGCCCTTTTCCTCAAGTTCTAAAAATAGATTCTGTTTTGCGGAACTTCCAAAGATGTAAACAGCAAGTTTATCATATGCAACTTCAAAACTCTTTTCCAAAGTCTTTATTCTAGAAAGAAGATTATTGGCTAACAAAATATTTTTTGTATCATCTCCAGTATTAATAAAAACATTACAAACTTGAGTATCTTCACAGGTCTCTTCTTCAGGCTCTTTTATAATAGAGCAAATCCTATTCAAAACTTTTTCTTCATCAAGCGTTAAGAATTCAATTCCACGGTTGTACAAATCATCCATCTCAGCTTTGCTTAATGGACAACAAACAAAAGGCGCAGCATCTTGTGGAACAGATGAATAAATGCATAAGTTTTCTTCAGAGTCACCTAAAATTAAAACAATATCGGCTTTTGTAGTGCAGAATTTATGATTTGTGATTGTGAAATGTACCCTCTGCTTGAAAATAGAAACAACTACCATGCAAGCATTAAAGATAATCAAGAAGCAATCCAGATACACTGCAAATGCATAGCACATATTTACGTTCATTAATTGTTGCAATGCACCCAATTCAAAGCCCATCACAACAAATTGCATACTCTTGGGGATTGCACTCAAAAGAGACCTCACACTTGCACTGTCATACCACAATCCCATAAGAACAATAAAAAAAGTAGGAATGAGAACAAAAACACATCTGCCATTTTTGAAAGTTCTGACAAATTCAACCCTTTCCTTACGTACTTTGTTAACCAAGTTTATCAGAACGTAAACAGCCCCAACAATCAACATTAAAATACAACAACAAGAGATTGTTGAATAAATCATAACCCTACCTTGTAATCTTTATAATATGAATATCGGTGCCATCACGCATACCCTTAGCACGTGCCATGGAAATACAATGATAAGTACCACCTCTGTTTATAGCATCACCATAGCTATCATTTAGCTCCTTAGGTTCACCATCCCAAAGTGCAATGAGCTTTGAACAATCCTTAATTATATGTCTTGCAGGCTCCATCCAAGTATCATGATTAATGATATTCTTCATAGGGCCATTAAAATTACCACTAATACTAGTTTTAATATGGCACACCACAGCCTGAGACAAAAGATTTAGCATATGCTTAGCATCATCATCCGTGAACGTATAATTATTGCTTTTAGCATCTTCATACATGTGATTTATATACGCCATAGCATTCTTCAACGCAGTTTCAGAATCAGACAAATCTGTAGTAGCATCATAATCCAGCAAGAACGGAAGAGAAGCTTTAGTAGTCAGATTCATCTCATTTGCACACTCCATGACAAGCAAATCCGCACCCGGAGCAAAACACGAGCGCACCACAACCCTATAATCCCTATCATACTTCTCCAAGATAGCCTTAACCTGTCTTTTGATTTCCTCTCTATCAGACGTAATTCGCCTGTGCCCAACAGCTGCAATCTCCAAAGTTGGCTTATATCCGTACCTGTATCTGTATATCTTTATCCCATCTCCATGCTTATACAACAAAGGAATCATTCCTCTTATTGTCATACGGTCTTTTTCTTTTGTATCTTCGTCTAGCAAATCATATGGCAAAATATCCTTATGCTGTTTTAGCGAATTTCTTTTATCTTTATCTTGCATACCAGTTATAGGATCAATGTAGTCTGTGCCATAAGACCACCCATGTCTAAGCTTATCCTTAACCCAACGAACATGTTCCTCTCTTGCAAGAAGCTCAAGCTCATCATTTCTATCTTTTCTTTCAACAAAAGAATATACAACAGGATAATCTAATTCCTTATCACTAAAGAAACAGTTAACCAATTCTAGCTTTTTTGAATAAGATTTCGCTTGTTCAATATTTGAAAGCTTATCCTCCAAAGATAATTGACCAAAAGCTTTATTGACATGATCTATATTAAGCGCATCACATTTGTCCAAATAGTTAGCATGAATAGATTTTGCAAAATCACAAAGGTTAACAAAATTACAATCTGAAGCATAAACATACGTATGCTTTTCTTTCTCTCTTTCTTCACAAGATGCATGAAGTGTAATTCCATCAACTAAAAGCTTGTTAATATCCTCTTCAAACTTATGATTTTGAAGTTTTTCAGCTCTTTCATTCTTTTTGGGCTTAACTTCTTTTATTGGAGTTCTAATGTAAAAAGAGTCAAAAATATAATTTGCATATATAGCATTATCAGAAAGTTGAAATTCAACGCTCCAAGCAAGAGGATCCATTTTGGTCTTTTTTCCATAAGCCTTTCTGTCCCAATCTTGAAGTTCATCACAAAGAATAAGCAAATAAGCAAGTGGAAATTTAGCCATTGAAATAGGAGCAGAGAACTTATCCATATTAAATTTATTCATGCTGTTATGAAGAAGAATTGAAACAATAACATCCATAAATTCAACTGGAAGTTGTCTAGTTTTTGTAGAAAGAAGCTGTTTAAAGAGCAAAACTGCACTGAAGTAAGCATGATCCTTAAATATCTTTGCATCTTTTTGAGACTCCAAATACTTTAGCACAGAATCAAAATCATAAGAGAATTTCTTATTAACTCCAAAAGAAAACAGTTCATTCATGTTAGAATATAATTTTGGAGTATTAAACAAATCATTTAAAAACTTGCTTTCTTCTTCAGAGAAACTAATAAAACCCTCTAGATTTTCAAATGAAACATATGGATGATTCTGAATAATATCTGTACAAATACCATTAATATAATTCTTTACTTCTTCATGAGTTATCTCAAAAGGATAACCAATGTCATGAAAGAGTGCACAAGCACCCCAAAGAGAAAGAAAAATCCTTTCTTTAGATTCAAACTTACTGTAATAGCTATCAAAGGCTCTTTTAAAGCTCAAACAATTAGCATAAATGGCCAAACCTAAAGCAAATACATATGCAGAATGCGAGTAATGGTCTCTATGCTTGTCAAGCAACATCCCAGCATTATTTTCATAATCCGATAATATCTCCAAAAGCTTTTTTGTATTATCGTACCCTTCACCAAACACTTTAAATATTTCGCAGTAGCAAAAATAAACATTAAAGGCATCTTCCTTCTGTCCAGACTCACAGAACTGCGCTAATGCATTCTCAAAACAGAAAATCTCATCATCAGCTATTCCAGAGCCACAACCTTTCATATTTTCAAAAAAAATTTTCGCTAAAGACCCTAAATTCTCTGACATCCCAAACTCCAAATAAAGGAAGGCGTTTTTTGCAAAAACCTCAAATGTTTCCTTTATTTTTTGAGTATACCACAGAGAAATTGCAAAATGTAAATTAATTAACTACAACCTTTACCACTTTGCAAAAGATTTTACACTTTTCAGAAAAAACACATTTGTCTATACTTTATCTGAGGTTATGAAAAAAATGAAGTTTAGTTCTGTTGGTGCAGTCATTGCAGCAGATAGCAATAAAAACGCAGTTCCACTTTTGAAAGTAGGCAGCATTCCAGTTGTTCAACGTATTATTTTAACACTTCAACAAGCAGGAGTGTTTCCAATTGTTGTTGTCATAGGAAAACAAGAGGAAGAAGTTATTCATCAAGTGGCACAACTTGGTGTCATTTTGCTTCAAGACAAAGAACAAGAGAACACAGAAATGTTTTCATCTGTAAAACAAGGACTTAAATTCTTGCAAGGAAAATGCGATAAAGTTATTTTTACTCCAGTAAATACACCAATGTTCAGCGTTTATACACTAAGAGCTCTACTAAAAAGCAATGCTAAAATAGCAAAACCAACTTACAATGGCCGTGGTGGGCATCCAATTCTACTTCAAGCCCAAGTTATTGATAAAATTCTCAAATACAAAGGCTCAGACGGCCTACGCGGAGCAATCAGAGAATGTAATTGCATAACAGAAACTATTGAAGTTTCAGACCCTGGCGTGCTTTTGAGCACTCATAATGATGCAGAACTACAAGAACATCTTAAAGATCATAATGAGACCTTACTGTCACCTACTGTAAAACTTAGCATCAACAAAGAAACAGTATTTTTCAATTCCAGACTTAAACTATTACTTTTTATGATTGAAGATCTCCACTCTGCAAGACAAGCATGCATTCACATGGGACTTTCATATCAAAATGCATGGAACATGATCAATAAACTTGAAAAAGAAACAGGATATGCAGTTGTAACAAGACAGCGCGGAGGAAAAAATGGAGGCGAAACATGTCTTACTGAAAAGGGACAGCAATTAATGTACGCCTTTCAAACGTATGAAGATGAAGTAAATAACTTTGCTCAACAACGTTTTGAAATTCTTTTCCGTGCAAGCCATCTAATCACGTAATTGGAGCTGGATTAAAGACAAGAAAATCGTTGTAAAGACCATATTTTTCAGTAGCAGTTTTCTTTGTTCCACTGACAACATCAAGGATATCGGAATAAAGAATATGGGCCATTTGAGAAATAGTCTTCTCGCCGGTGACAACATAGCCTGCGTCCATATCAAAGAGATCTCCCCATTGTTCTTTCATGGAATGCTGTGTACATATCTTGTAGATTGGAATTTCTTGAAGCCCATATGGCGTTCCGCGTCCGGTACTGAAAAGTTGAAGAACAATACCAGATGCCAACTGACTGGAACCACAACCCAAATCAGAAGCCGGCGTTGCAGCAAAAATAAGACCATGACATTTAGGAAATTCACCAGCACCTACAACCTCGTGGATTGGAGAACTGCCACTTTTTGCAATAGAGCCCATAGCTTTTTCTACAATATTACTAAGTCCGCCTTTTTTGTTTCCCGGCGTTGGATTAGCGCTACGGTCAACGTGGCTACGAGCTAAGTAGTTATCATACCAAGAAATCTCTGACTTTAGACGCTCTACAGTGGTCTCATCTTGGCATCTATCTGCAAGATAATGAACACCATCACGAACCTCTGTAACTTCAGAGAAAAGAACTTGGGCACCGCCTGCTGCAAGCATGTCAAAAGCATAACCTATTGTTGGGTTTGCAGAAATACCACTGAAAGCATCTGAACCACCACATTGAGCACCAATTCTTAGCTTTTCAAGAGGAAGTTCTACCCTTTTACGAGCGTTAAGAATTTCAAGTTTTTTCTTTGCCATAGCACAAATTTTATCAATCATTTGGCTATAGCCCTTGCAATCTTGAAGAATTAATACGTTTTCACTGTTATTCTCTTCTGGCTCAAGAATCATATCCATTTGTAGCTTCTCACAACCAAGGCCAACGCAAAGAATTTGACCACCAAAATTGGGATGATGAATTATATTTCGTACGCCACGAATTGGAATAAAAGCTTCATCTGCAGCAATAGCAACACCACAACCATAAGGATGAACAACAGCAACTACATCATCAACATTAGGATAATTTGGAAGTAAATCTCTTTTAATTATGTCAACAGCATTACGCACCACACCGGCCACACAATGTACTGACATGGTAATTCCAAGTATATTTCTGCTACCAGCTGGCAGATTTGGGCCATTGTCATAACCCATCCAAGTTTTGCGAGAAGGTAAATCTTTACAGACAGTACCCTGCTTTCCAGCTTTCAAAGAAGAAACTGAAGGGGAACTTGGAAGCTGAAGATTATGCTCATTAATCCAACCTCCTGCTTTGACATCTTCAGTAAGATATCCAAGAAGAACACCATATCTAATTATAGAATCGCCCTTCTTTAGATTTTTTAATGCAATCTTATGTCCCTGTGGAATATCACAAAGGGCAACTAGTGGCATTTCATTAATACTATACCCTTCAATGCTATCCCCTGCTTTGGTAGGGCCAACAACTACAGCAACATTATCCTGCTCTAATATCTTAACAGCCTTCATACGCCTTCCCGCAAAATCTCACAAAATCTAACAAATCTTACTTTTTAATGGTTATATTACTAATTTTCTCATAGTACTTTGCAAGTGCACTATGGTCATCTGCACCACAACCATCATTCTTAATAGCCTGCATCATTTCCATAACCTGACCCGTAAGAGGAACATAACCATTAATTGCATGTGCAGCATTAAGAGCATTTGTAAGATCCTTAATATGAAGCTCAATTCTAAAACCTGGCTTAAAATTTCTTGAAAGAACCATTGGAGCCTTAGCATCCAAAACTGTGGAACCAGCCAACCCGCCTCTAATAGCCTTATAAATCAACTCTGGATCTGCACCCATCTTGGTAGCAAATGCTAAAGCTTCACTCATTGCAGCAATATTACATGCAACAACAATTTGGTTTGCAAGCTTTGCAACATTACCAGCACCAAGATCACCACAACGTACAACAGAACCGGCCATGCTCAAAAGAAGATCTCTATACTTCTCAATTGTCTCCTCTTTTCCACCACACATAACAGAAAGGGTACCGTCAATTGCCTTAGGTTCTCCACCTGAAACAGGAGCATCAACTAGCTCAATGCCCTTCTTGGCCAACTCTGCACCAATGCTCTTGCTTTCAACAGGGTCAATAGAACTCATATCAATAACCACCAAGCCAGCCTTACCGCCATCAATAATACCATCCTTACCAAGAGCTACTTCTCTCACTTGTGGGCTATTTGGAACCATTGTGATTACAACTTCACTATCTTGTGCAACTTCAGCAGCATTCTTCTTGCTTTTTGCACCTAAGGCCTCAAGCTCTTTGACAACATCATCATGTCTTGAATAGAAGCAAACATCATGCCCAGCCTTGATAATATTCTTACACATGGGCTTTCCCATAATTCCTAATCCTACAAATCCAACTTTCATTTTTTTACCTCTCAAATATTTATTTAATCAACCCAGCATTAATAAGCTGAGCCTTAAGACCTTCAAGCTGTGCTTCCGTAGAATTCTTAGAAGGAAGATACGGAGAACCAAGATTTAAGCCAAGAAGATTTGCATAATCCTTTGTAGCCACTGGAAAACTAGACTTGTCCATTTGAAGCCTAATAGGATTTAACTTAAATTGGTTTTCCAAAGCCTGCTTTAAATTTCCAGAAACAAAAGAATCATAAATAGAGCACACCATCTTTGGAACAAAGTTTGCCATACAGCAAACAGCTCCAACAGCACCAACACATAAGCCTGCATAAATAAGAGTGTCCTTTCCACACATAACTTTGAAATCAACATCCCTATTATGCCGAATAAACTCTTCTGTCTGAGTAATATCGCCAGAGCTATCTTTCATCCCCACTAGATTCTCATGTTCATGAGCAAGACGCTCAACAACTGCTTGAGAAATGCCATAACCAGTCCTACCAGGATTGTTGTATAAAAGCATTGGAGCTCCATCAATATTATCTGCAATAGTTGCAAAATGAGTATAAAGCTCATCTTCACTAGGCTTTAAGAACATGGGTTGCAAAACTGAAACAGCCTTTGCACCATGCTCAAGACCCATTTGTGCCAGTCTTACACATTTTGATGTCCTAATAGCACCAATTCCCATAAAAATTGGCACTCTCCCTGCAGTTTGGTCTATCATTACATCAAGAATCTCTTTCATTTCATCTTCTTCTTGCATGTAAAACTCACCATTTGAACCAAAAGCAAGAATAGCACTAACCCCGTTAGCAATCACAAAGTCTACATGCTTTCTGAGTCTTTTTTCGTCAAATTTTTCATTCTCATCCAAAGGAATAGCAATTGGAGGAATAATACCTTTAATAAAAGAAGTATCTAGTCTCATAAAAACCTCTAAAATTTTTCTACTACCACAGCAGGTTCAACATTAACTGAAACATTCTCAAATTTTGCACCAGCATTAATAACCCTAATTCCTCTATAAGAAGATTTAGGAATACCCAAGCACATCTCTGACTCAGTATTCTCATCAACCTTGTCTATTACATTAAAAGAACAATTTTTAAATATTACATTCTGAATTTTAGACTCAGGAAGTCCAGCAAGGAACGCAGCACTATGTCTACAACCTTCTGCTTGAATGTTTTCAATTAAAACATTCTTAATAACAGGCGTGTCATCAGAAACAGGAAGAGCCTCCAAAGAGAAAAGAGAAGTATCATCACTACCACAGCGGTAATACATATTGATAGAAATTGAACAAATAACATCCTTCATATAGATGTTAGATGCAACAATATTGGTCAACTGACCACCTCTACCACGTCTAGTCTTAATTCTTATTCCTCTATCAGTACCAATGAATTTACAGTTTTTAACAGTTGCACCCTTAACACCACTTGCAGTCTCGCTACCAATAACAAAACCACCATGTGCATTTTTAACAATACAATCACTGACACAAATATTTTCAGAACTCTGAAAATGCATCATTTCTTTACCACTTCCGCACTTTACTGCAATTCCATCATCTCCTACATTAACAT
>CAVEGR010000136.1:0-10914 GCA_963615565.1 Phocaeicola massiliensis
TGTTAATAGTGCTCTGCGTAGCAGTAGACTTTTTAACAACCTTCTTTTGAACAGTACCAGGTTTTTTAGCAAACTGAGCACCAATAATCTTCTGTCCTGCATAAGTTGGACCCTGTGGAGCTTTATTCTGAATCACAAGCTTTGCCTGAGCAGAAGTTTGAGTTGAAGCCTGTGCTGTAGACTGTTTGGAAGCTTGAACTTTGGCTTGAACCTGAGCTTGAGTTTGCGTATTGGAAGGTCTTTGCTCTGTAGCCTTTGTTGAAACCTTTTCAGCTACAGGTGCAACAGAAGTTACAGAAGGAGCTGAACCTGCTGGAACCTTCTCAGCTGCAGGCACAGTCTCTTTGTTTACAGTTTCTTTGTTCACTGTTTCAGCAGAAACTTGTGGAGCAACTGGCTGAACAGAAGAGACAGGAGCTTTTTCCTCAGTATGAGGTTCTGTACTCTGAGCCTTTACAACAACAGTGGGCTTTTTCTTAACAATGACAATCTTCTTCTTTTCAGTAGAAACGTCTGCCTTAGGTGTTGGTGCAACAGTTGGTGCAACTTCAGGCATCTTAGACTTTTTAATCAATGTTACCTTTGGTTTATTATCTTCAGACATCAATAACCTATTACTCCTCGTCTTCCTCGACTTCCTCAAAACTTATTCCCACATGACAATTTGGGCATTCAGTCATTCCAACAGTGAGAGGATGTCCACAGTTAGGACATGCAAAACCACCATCCTCTTCACTTCCAACTTCATCTTCAACAATATCAACATTCTCTTTAATGACGTTGTTAATAGCCTCAATATCTTCAGCACTCAAACGTTCCATAGTTGCAAGCTCTTCTTCAGAGAGGTTAATAAATTCTTCTACAGAATATATATCATAGAAGTTAAGCTTATCAACAAGAGCCTTATCCAAAGGAAGATCAGAAAGAAGCAACTCTTCGTCACTTTCAACCTGTTCACCGTCAACATACTGTTGTTCGTCATTATTAAACAATGCATCAGCCTGATTTCTAGCCTCAACAGAGATATCCATCTCAGAGAACTGCTCTTGAGTCTTAACATTAACAATCCAGTCACAAAGTCTGTTTACAAGTCTAACATTAAGACCCTGCTTTCCAATAGCCAAAGAGAGCTGAGCCTCATCAACAATAGCAACAGCCTCTTTCTTAGCTTGATCAATGACATAAACCTTAAGTACCTTAGCTGGAGATAGAGCATTAGCAATGTACTCAAGTGGATTTGGATCCCACTTAATAACATCAATTCTCTCGTCATCCAACTCCTTCATAATAGCTTGAATTCTATTACCCTTAAGACCAACACAAGTACCAACAGCATCTGCATCAACCTTCTTAGGATAAACAGCAACCTTTGTTCTGTAACCAGCTTCACGAACAATTTTCATAATCTCAATGCTAGGATCCTTAGAAACCAATTCAGGAACATAAATTTCAAAGAGCTTGCGAACAAAATCTTCATGAACTCTACTAAGAAGAACTTTTATGTTCTTATCTGACTTATCATCCGGCCTTACGCTCTCAACATAGCATCTAATCTTATCACCCTTAGTGTACATTTCTTTAGGACTCTGGTTTTTTCTTGGCAAATACCCCTGAGTTTTTCCAAGATCAATGAGAAGATCTCCGTTTTCTCTCTCTCCTTGAACATAACCATTGATAATTTCACCAACCTTACCCTTAAATTCCTGTAAAAGCTCATCCTTTTGAATCTCTCTAAGAGCAGATTGAGCTCTCTGCTTACCAGTTTGAACACTTATTCTATCAAAACTCTTAGGATCAATTGGAATTAAAAGCTCATCACCAACTTCAGCCTCAGAACCAAACTCCTGAGCCTCAGAAAGAGGAATTTGCGCCACTGGATCCTCAAAGTCATCATCATCAACAACAACCTTGCGTGAAGCAAGTTCAACAGAAGAGAGATCTTCAGCAAAAGTAACAACAGCATTGTCATCAGTTCCATACTTTCTTCTATATGTAGCCAAAAGGGTTTGTCTAATAGTATCAAGAACCAAATCCTGAGAAATTCCCTTCTCTTCAACCATATTTCTTATAGCATCACTTAACTCGGACATTTTTCACATCCTCCCATTTATAATCCAGTTTCGCTTTCTGGATATCATTAAATTCAATCAATTTCTCCTCGCCCTTCTCTTTTGAGTTCTCAACCTCATAATCAAGAAGAGTGACCACCCCATTTTCCACCTTGCCAATAACTCCTTCCATCCAAGAAGCAGCACTTAAGCAATAAAGCCTACATCTCTTACCTTGAAATACCTCAAATTCATAGGCATCTCTAAAGTTTCTCTGTAAGCCCGGTGTAGATACTTCTACATAAAGGTTATCGCGCCCATATTTCACCTGAAGTCTAGGAAGAATAGTATTATGAACCCTTGCACAGTCATCAATACTCGTATCTTCCACAGGATTCATGATGATAACTGAAATCTGAACTGTGCTCCCTTGCATTGTCTTTTTTACATCACAAAGCACCATGCCCAAATTTGCCACAATATCCTTCAAATCCACAAAAAGCGGATCTTTGACAATACAGTTCGTCAACATAAAGCCATAAAAAAGGGACCGAAACTTTCGATCCCTCAAAAATCCTCATTAAAAATCCATATACACTATACTTAACCACACACAATGTGTCAATATTAACAACATGGAACATATAGCAAAAGCCGTAGTATTTGACTTTAACGGAACCCTTTTTTTTGATTACAAAGAAAACAAAGACGCATGGGATGAAATCTCTCTAAAATACCGTGGACGCCACATTGAGGAAGAAGAACATGACCGCCTCATGGGCATGATAGACCCCATTTGTGTACGCGCCATGCTTGGAGATCTTCCTTACGAACAACTTGTAGCAATTGGAAACGAAAAAGAAGAAATCTACCTACGCTTATGCCAAGAACGCCATCTTTCATTAGAAGAAAGCGCTGTCCAATTCATACAACAGCTCAAAGCCCGTGGAATCAAAACCCTCATTGCCTCCTCCGCCCCCAAAATCAACATGGACTGGTATTACAACCACCTAGGACTGAAGAACCTCTTTGACCGCAACTTCATCATAGCCGGCCGTGAAGATCTTCCCTCCAAACCTCACCCCCACATTTTCCAATACGCTTTGCAAGTAGCCCAAAGCTCTCCAAGTGAAGCAATCTGCTTTGAGGATGCACCAAACGGACTCAGAGCCGCCCTAGCTGCCAATTTTAAGAAAGTCTACGGCATCCACTCCCCCGGCTTAGATGACAGCATCCAAAAAACTCTTGCCCCAATAATCAGCTGGCCCCAAGCCCTTGAAAACTTCTCAGAAATTATCACTCTTTGACCTTTTTGTGCTCGTCTTAAAAATAAAAGTCTACCTAAAAGCCCCAAAATGGAGCTAATAAGTAGACTTGTATACCAAAACGAGCAAAAAACCCTTATTCAAGTAGACTTTTTGCAAATATCAGAAACTTTATTTGCCACCATCCTCACTACCGGATGTCTCTTCATCACTAACCCAAAATCCTTCTACTGACGCATACTCATATTCTCCAACTTTTCCTGTATACTTCTCACAGGCAGAACAGTATTCCTTTCTTTGAGCAGAAGTTAAGAAAGTGGGTTCTGATTCAAATTTATATGCACACTTATCTTCAGGATGATTGTCTGAAACAGTGTTACCATCTCTTTCTTCCGTAGCTTCACAGGTACTACAAGTACGAGTTTCCTTTGCCTTTACAGTACAAGTTCCAGCCGTTTTCTCTGTCCATTCTCCCCAAGAGTGTTCATGCTTAGCTTCAGGCTCACATGAAACTACGACTACCAAGGTGAGAACCAATAGAACAAACAAAAATGTTTTTTTCATATTTTCCCCTCATCAAATAAAACTACCTTGTAGTGTATCCCCCCAAAACCTTTTGTAAAGTCTTTTTTTTCAGCCCTTATTGTCTATTTAGCAGAAACATTCTTGACATTGTACACAATTATTGTGTACTTTAAATAATGAAATTTGTTGTATTACTTAACAAGAAGAGTCTAAAAGGTCTTAGCAAACTTCCACAAAAAGAGCAGTTTGTTCTACAGGATCTAATTGATGCTATAAGTGAAACTGGCCCAGAACAACCTTCTTTTAAAAATTACAGCAAAATTGGAACAAACAAGTATCATTGCCACCTTGGTTATCATTGGGTAGCATGTTGGCAATGTGAAAATGGACAGTATAGAGTTGAGGTATATTATGTTGGTAGTCGTGAATCAGCCCCATATTAATAATTTCAAAATAGAAGGAACTCTCTCTCCTTCATTCCTGAATACTCTTAAAAAAGAATTTGGAGAAGACTTAATAATTGAAAATGAAGAAAGCACTAACAATGATTGGGTCGTTGCAGAAGACACTTCTTGGTACAAAACACTAAAAGAAATGCGCACTCCAGCAGTTAATCTGAAATTTTACAGAACAGAAAAAAGAATGACACAAAAAGAACTTGGAACAATTTTAGGAATAGAAAAGCAGTATGTCTCTGACATGGAGCATGAAAGAAAAGAAATTTCCAAAGCAATGGCAAAAAAACTAGCAGATATATTTCATGTTTCTGTTTCAAAGTTCATCTAAAAATGTTAGCTATTTCCGCTTACTCCCGTTTGACTATCTTTCAGTTAGAAGAAAAGTCATGTAGTGTGGAATTGACAATATTGCGCCGTTTCTACCAACGTTGTAATTACCTATCTTTATGACATGTTGTACATGGTATTTTTCTGGATGATTAAGAATAGTCTTTGCACTCTTTGTGTTTCCTGTTGTTGACTTAACCTCAACCAAAGTCAATTCTCCTTTGTACCTAATGCAGAAATCAATTTCTAAACCAGAATTTTTGTGAAAATAATAGAGTTTTCTTCCCATCTTAGTAAAAGTTTCTGCTATGAGATTTTCAAAAACGGCACCCTTGTAGGTGTAGAGATTACCACTGAGAAGATCAAACTGAGTACCATCTTCAAGACTTCCAGTGAAAAGCCCTATGTCATTCATATAAACTTTAAATTGATCATAAATAGCATTCCCTTCCATTGGTAATTCTGTGATACTTAGGTTGTAACACCTACTGATTATTCCAGCATCCTCAATCCATTGAAGGCTTCCTGTATAATTCATTGCATTAGAGCCTTTCCGAATTACAGAATATTGAAACTTTTGATTTTCTTTCGCCAACTGTCTAGGAATAGATTGAAAACATTCCTTAATTCTTGGCTTATCAACAGTTAAAGCATACTTCACCATATCATCCTCGTAAGATAGAACGATATCTTTTTGTATTTGATGAACTTTATTAATCTGTTTTGTGTCAATGAAAGTCTGAACTGCATCAGGCATTCCACCAACAACAGTATACTGTAAAAGCAACTCGCTTAGTCTATCATGAATTACTTTTGGAACAGGCTTTTCTTCTTTCAAGCAATTTTTTAAAAGTTCAATGATTGATGAAGATATTCCATTCGCCCAAAGAAATTCCTCAAAATCAAGAGGATACATATCTACTACTGATTCATATCCAACGGGAATTGAAACAGGTTGATTTCCATACCCCTTCACGCCAAGAAGTGAGCCTGTTCCAATTACATCATATCTACCATCCATTTTGAAGAATTTCAGAGAAGTTCGGGCTTCTGGACATTCTTGGATTTCATCAAAAATAATTACAGTATCATGAGCTTTAAATTCAGTAGAATCCCCAAGTAAAGTACTCATCATCATGACAAGATTATCAATCTCAAGAGAACCTTCAAATATACTTTTGTAATGAGGATTCTGATAAAAATTAAGGTAAATAACACTGGAATAGTTTTTTTTTGCAAACTCACAAGCAGACCATGTTTTTCCACATTGTCTACATCCTTTTATTATCAATGGTTTGTGATTTGCGTCCTTCTTCCAGTCGTCTAATTGTTGTTCTATTTTTCGTAAGAGCATTTTGTTCTCCTGCAAAGAATAATAACCTTAACTACAATATTTTTCAAGGGAGTTTTTGCAGAGTTTACATATTTTTCAAGCGACTTTTGTGCTCATTAACAATATTTTTCAAGGGAGTTTTTGCAAAACTGATTCTAATCTTTAGACAATTATACCAGTATCGTTGTTGCCAAGCGTGAAATATCGGGGTAAATCATAAGGAGAGAACATGCCACGGTCCGTTGCAATACCACTGATGAGGTACGGCGGGGTCATGTCAAAAGCCGGGTAATAGCCCTTTACGCCCTCTGCAGCGGTGCGCACGCCCATGGCCTGGAGGGAAAAGTTGGGATCGCGCATCTCAATTGTGACGCTCTCATGGGTTGGATGGCCAATGTCAGGGGCTCCAGAAATGAATGTAGGAATGCCAAAATGGTGGGCGCAAATGGCAATCTGAGAGGTTCCAACTTTGTTAAAAACATAGCCGTCTACGCAAATTGCATCGGCTGCGCAGGTAAAGACGTCAACCTTCTCCTTAGCCATGACAAATGCTGGCATGTTGTCTGTAATTACCGTTACGTCAAAGCCCATGTCCCTACAAACTGTGGCAGTAAGGCGTGCACCCTGAAAATAAGGTCTTGTCTCAGGACAAAATAGTCTAATTTTCTTTCCTCTTTTAGTGCATTCTTTGAGCATCATTCCCAAGATTGTCTCTGCAAAGCACTGAGTCATTATTGTGCCATTATCTGGAAACATATCTACCAGATATGTGGCACACATTGCAACTTTTGAATAACGTCTGTTGTTAGAATCAACTATATAGTCCCTAATAGCAAGGTCTACTCTCTTTCCTTCATCAAGTGCTTTCTGCGCTGCAGGCAGACACGCTTCTGTGACTATTTTCATTCTATTAACAGTTGTAGGACGCGCATGAGAGATAGTGTAAGCTGCCTTTTTAAGGTACTCCATTTGCTCTTTTGGGCTTAGATTTTTGCATTCCCATGCTGCTAGAGCCATGCCCATTGGTGCAGCCGTAAAAGGTCCAGCAGATTGTGTTACCATGTCAGTAATTGCTTGTGTAACTTCAAGATGTGTCTTACAGATTACAAACTCCACTTTAGCCGGATAAATTCTACGGTCTAGAATTCTGACCTCTCCGTCTTCGTACCAAGCAATATTTTCATACTGAAGCATGAATGCTAAATCTTTATCCTGTCTGTCCATAACAATTACTCCTTTTAGAGGTTTTTGCAAAACTGCCTTCATGAATCTTGGCTTTGTATCTCGCAAATCCAAAACCAATCTCCACAAAGCTCATTTTGTAAAAACCTCTTTACTTTTGTGCACTTTTGACCCGTCCATCTTATAGTAGCTAGACCTAAAAAAACCCGCTTAATTTTCAGCGGGTTTTCATAGCGTTACAGAGTAGGACCTATCTCTTGAACCAATGGTTCAAGGGGGACTCCCAGTTAAGTCACAGATTCTGTTCCCTAAAAACCATATAGGCGGGATCAATGCACCGTTTCTATGCCGGAATCCATAAGGAAAGTTTGAGCAAGAGAATTACGCTCCTACTCCGCAACTGACTAAATTCTAACACACAAGACTTCACAATGGAAGTACTATTTTATCCCTTTATTGTGCGCACCAAAACGGTTACCTAAACCAGCTCATTTTGCCAACATAGCGGTCATTCTGGGATAGTTTTTTAACAAGTCTGAAGGCAACTATGAACATAATGACAACAAATGCTACAAAAATCCAAGCATAGTTATCATTCTGTATTGATGCTGTAAAATCATAGCAACCATGTAGCAAAACTGAACTTACAAGAGCCATAACTCTACAAGCCTTGGACTGTGATGGCATTTTATAGCTATCATATTTTTTTGCAAGTCCATACCAAGCACCCATGAACACACCAAAACAAGCATGTCCCGGAACAGCAGTTACAGCACGAACAAGAGCAGTACCAAAGCCGTACATAAACACATAGCTTATATTCTCCCAAAGAGCAAAACCTAGGGACACAAACACGGCATAGACAACACCGTCAAACTGGAAGTTAAACTCAGGACTGTTCCATGTTCGTTTCTTCATTAGAAGATATTTAAAGCCTTCTTCAGAAACAGCAACTACAATGAAATACAAGAGAAAATTATATAAGACGGTATTTTCTGCGACAAAACTGACCAAAATTGTCTCACCCAGCCATTCTGTAAGCATAGCAAAAACTGTTGCCAAGATTCCACGTAGCACAAGGTTCCACAAAAGAGCTGGGGACTCTTTCTCAATTTTGTCAGCCTTGTATACTTTTACAAGAAGAACAATTGCAGGAATTACAGCTGCGAAAATAAGAATTAAATTAATATCAAGCAAAAAGAACGGAAAAAACATAACTTACAACCTCTTAGTCTGCTAATACGGTGTCAAGTTGGGCAGCTATAGCCTTCTTGTCTAAATTCTTACCAATGATACAAAGCCTTATCATTCTATCGCCAAGCTTTTCATCCCAGTCTGCACGTAGCTGTTCATTCTCTGCAAGCATTTTTTTTATCATGCCTGCAGGTGCTGTTGCAATCCATTTTCCATAAGGAGAACAGAGCAATTGACGTCCAGTGGTTTCAAGGATGTATGCCATGTCATCTTCGTCGCTAAACCAAATGGTTCCTTTGCTACGGATTATATTCTTTGGCCACTTATTTACGTATGCTTGTAATTTCTTTCTATCAAAAGGTTTGCGCCTATAATATATGAAGGTGCCAATGCCATACTCATCTTCACTTTCGCCTTCATGGCGGTGCTCATGATGATGGTGTTCGTGGCCATGCTCGTGAGAATGGCCCTCCTCTTCGTGGTCAGTGTGCCCGTGTTCGTGCTCATCGTGGTCAGTGTGCTCTTCGTGGCCAGTGTGCCCGTGTTCGTGCTCATCGTGGCCAGTGTGCTCATCGTGGCCAGTGTGGCCATTGTCATGCTCGTGAGCATGCCCTTCGTGGCCTTCATACCCTTCATGCCCCTCAGGCTCTTCATGTTCATGATGATGCCCCTCATCCCCCTCATGCTCTTCATGAGCATGGAAATCGGGATTGCCTTCATCATCCTCATCTCCCAAGCTACCTTCAGCGGAGAGAGCTTGGCACCAGCCGGCTTCCTCCCACACGCGTTCAAAATCAAAGGAAGATGTAGAGAGCACATCAGAGACGTTGACATTACCCATTGAGGTCTCAATGACCTTGACGCCCGGATGAAGCGCATCTATGACCGCACGCACCTTCTTTTTATCAGATTCAGATACAAGGTCAATCTTGTTGATGACAAGCGTTGAGCAGAATTCAATCTGCTGGACAAGAAGACTCTCAATGTCCTCCTCCCCAATCTTATCCTTCTCAAGAAGCTTCTCGCCGGAAGCAAATTCATCCACAAGACGCATAGCATCCACCACGCCAACAATATTATCCAGCACGCCATTTTTAATAGCCATAAGCTGCTGTGCAATAGGCATTGGCTCGCAAACACCGCTAGCCTCAATCATGATGTAATCATATTTGCCACTTGCAATTATCTTCTCAATATTCTTAGCCATCTGCCCCTTAAGAGTACAACAAATACAGCCATTTGTAAGCGGAACAATATCTTGCGTATCCGTGATATTTGCACCTTTTGCAATCAACGACGCATCCACGTTCACCTCTCCAATATCATTAACAATAACCGCAACCTTGTAGCCATCTTGATTCTTCAAAACATTATTCAAAAGAGTGGTCTTCCCCGCTCCCAAATATCCACACAAAAGAGTAATAGGCGTCTTAACTTTCTTCATCACACATCTCCACGAGTTTCCACAAATCTACACAGAACCTCACCAACACCGAATATACCGATATTTTTAAAATTAGTCTAAGAAAAACCACACATTTACTAAAGTTTTGCAAAAAGCTATTGTACCCGGCAAAATATTGCCAAATAAAAAAGTTTTTTTAAACTTCCTTCATGATGTCGTATTTACAGCAAAAATGAAGAAAAACGATACATTTGTGTCGTAAATCGAGCAAAAATTACAAAAAGCGATACACTGTGTAGTGGATATAGTCCATTTTGTAGCGGTTGTTACCAGTGTTGCCAATGTTGCCAATGTTGCCAGTGTTACATTTGAAGTTTTTACATTGAATACAAAAACAAAGGCCACATAGCACAATGCCATGTGACCTTAAAAGTGGTTTAAATTTAAAGGAGTCTAAACTAATTTAAACTAAAACCTTAGTTAAGTGCAGCCTGTGCAGGAAGGCAAAAACAATGGGTTTTTAATGAGATGTGCATTGTCCTCATTCTCTTTCCTATGTACCGAGGAAATCTTTTCAATTTCCTCTAATTTGATTATACAGCTTTTCTTTCTGCCCTCTGCGGTGAAGGTCGCCTTTACATCAGCCGTTCCGTTCAGATTAACATACCAATCAAAAGTGGTATCCGAAGTCGGTGTTACCATATAAACGAATTGATTGATAACATCGTGGCTAATCGTACTGCCGCTGAAATCAATAAGGCTGTTTAGCGTAGATCGGATACTCTCTAAATCCAGACCTCTCGGACAACATTTATTTGTCGGCGTATCTTCAAGAGCTTTTTGGAGTTCTTTAATCTCTTTATCAATAGAGCTTCTCATAGATTGATATTCGTCCTTTGAAATTTCTCCGTCGGCTCTCATAGCAATTAAATTAGCAAGTCTGCTATTTGCCTTATCAATCCTTGCCTGTATAGATGCAGCATCAGATTTATTATCCAAAGTCCTTTCTTCCTTATAATAGTGCCTTATAAGGTCTAACGCAATAAGCGCAGACTCTTTTCGTTCCTGCCACAAATGCTCTAATAATGCTAAGAGGTCTGTCAAGACAAATTTCTAAAAAATAATCCGAACTAAGCTACCTCTTTTGTAGTTTTTGTTTCAGGGAAACTCCCTTCTT
>CAVEGR010000137.1:0-34421 GCA_963615565.1 Phocaeicola massiliensis
CCTAGGGATTTAAAAAGAGTGCTAGCCTCATTTTTCAAATCGGGCTCTATTCTCAATGTCATATTAGCTTTTGCCATATTAAACTCCTTTGCCCTTCAACTACTAAATATAACAATATTTCATTTATATTGCAAATGCAACGCACCAAAAAATTCATAGAATAAAGATTCCCCTCTGATCATAAACCGATTCCGTATTATCTGCTCCACACCTTATAGCTTCATCAGCTCCTTTGTCGGAGGAGACATATCCTTGAACCCCTGACCGAATGGCACAACCGTGAAGCCCATACCCTCGAGGTTCTGCACCATCTGCACAGCTCCCCACCTGTCAAAGGCTATCTCTCGGATATTGTACTTGTAAAAGTCAACATAAAAATGTAGAAAAAGGCCGTCAAAAATGTAGGAGAATGACCTCTTTTTCTAAATTTATCATCTTTAAAAGGTGTAAGTTCCCAAATTCAAACCTTTTGAGAATTACCCATGCTTTTTGAGAATTACTGGCAGGGGGTTGCAAAAAATTGAGAGGGTGTTGCAATAGAAATCCAAGTTAAATTTGTGTAATCGCTTGTGAATGTAAATGTTCCAGTATTCACCTTGTAATATCATTGGATGTTTTGGGAAAAAATAAATTTTCAATTGTCTTGTACTGCCAAGACTAAAAGTCTACAAAAATATTTACACTACAGCATGCTAAAGTACATTTAATCTTTTGAGATTCTGAATTAATTTTAGCTATATATTTTTGTTTGCTACTATTGAGTTTCTCTGGAATTGCCATCAGTAGTTTTCCACTTTCCAGAAGAGGTTTCATATATTGTGCAAAAAAGTATTTTCTATAGGAGAGGCCAAACTCTTGCATAATCTCCCGTCGGCTCTTTGGGGTCGAACAGAAGCGTACTATTTTATATCCATCATAATCTTCTACTTGTGGGGTACTTGGGTGGAGTCTTTTTCTTGGTGCTCCCAAGAAGCATCTTCCTTCCCCCCCCCAGTTTCTGTTCTTTATTGTAGCATAGAACATGAAATCAGATTCTTTGAAAACTGGCTCTGGAAGTCCTGCAGCAGCCATATCTCTGTATACTCGATCAACACCTTCCCCAAATTCCTTAACAAGGTCATATTCATTCAGTAGTTCTACAATTTTAAGGTTGCGAGAGAAGTGATATTCTCTAATGTTGTTGATGCGAACAAAGCCGGGAAGTGTTCCCGGACTCTCAACCACAAAGTGGTCATCAAACATCTTAATCTAAATATCGGTATCCATGATACTGTAGTCACGGTGTGTAATGTTCCTTCATAGCGCACAAAGCGGACACGTGCACGAGGGAAAAACTTCTGAGGATTTGTACCAAAGAGGAGAATGGCTGCAGCACTTATTTTGTCTTCGTTATCACTTGTTGTTATAAACTCATTATTATGCCTGAGATAAAATTCCGCATCTCCCTTTGTATAACCAATCTTCTTGCAATACTTGGTGACAAAATCTAAATTGATATCCTTGAGTGTAGCACCTGCAACTGGTTGATCTTCAAAATATTTAATGCCTTTTGCATAAACAAGTTGTAATCTCTGTTCAAAATTAAGTTTCTTGCTTTTATCGCCTACCCTAAGATAAACATCATCAGCCTGGTTTGCAATTACATGATTAGAAGGGAAAATCTGCATTAGCCATTGCAACAACGGGAACAGCTAAATCAACAGCTTTAATTCGAGCCGATTTTCTTTCCAGAATCTGTTTTTCTGTTGAAAACTGTAAATCCTCTAGTTTGTTTGGATTAAACACAGCAGAGACCTCCTATAAGTACTAAGATACTCTATGTGTTCTGATTGTATCAAGAATGCTTTGCTTCTAACTTTTTAGAAAATTGCAATTGCTATATAAGACTATGCCACTGTCATTAGTTTATGAGAATTATCCATTGATGTAGGCTAAAGTTATCTTATGGAAATCTCTTGAATTGTTCACGAATACCCAACTTAGATGCACTAGCATACACAAAGTCGCCTAACAATCAACTGACGGACTCAATAGACTTGAAACTTATGGTAAAATTACCCTAAATTTATACTAATTCCTTGATTGCCCATTAGAGTTTCGATATATTAGCAATTGAAGGTTATGGTAAAAAACACTCAAGTTTAAAGGGAACATAAATGGAAAATACTATCAAACGTGACGAATACCTTGACAGAATAATCAGTAGAATGGGAAACGGACTTATAAAAGTTATAACTGGAATCCGAAGATGTGGGAAAAGCTATCTTCTCTTTAATCTCTTCCATGACTACCTCATCCAGATTGGCGTACAAGAAGAACAGATTATTATGATAGCGCTTGACGATGATGCATCAATGAAGTACTGCAATCCCGATGAATTATCAAAATATATCCGTAGCAGGATAACAAGCAATAGAACACATTACATCTTTATAGATGAAGTACAGTATGCAATAACAAAGGCGGAGCTTAAAAGTCATGAGGATATAAAACTCTATAATGTCTTGAATGGCCTAATGCGAATGAGAAATGTTGATATCTATGTAACAGGAAGCAACTCGAAAATGCTTACAAAAGATGTATTGACTGCCTTTCGTGGAAGAAGTGATGAAATCAAAATATATCCCCTGACTTTCAAAGAATACTACAACTTTACAGGTGGAGATAAGATTGAGCGATATGAAGAATATGCACTTTATGGAGGTATGCCACTTGTGCTGTCGCAGAAGAGCGACATACGCAAAATGAACTACTTGAAGACCCTTTTCACCGAGGTCTATTTTAAAGATATCATCGAACGATATGATGTCGAGCTCTTAAATGTTCTGGGCGAACTGACAGACGACCTTTGCTCTTCTGTTGGCTCTCTTGTCAATGCAAGCAAAATTTCAAATACATTATCAACAGTAAAAAAAATAAAAGTTTCCAGCACAACAATTTCTAACTATCTCAATTATCTTGAGGATGCATTTCTTTTCAGTAATGCAAAACGGTATGATATAAAAGGAAAAAAGTACTTTGAATATCCATCAAAGTATTACTGCACAGATATAGGGCTGAGAAACGCAAGACTAAACTTCAGACAACAGGAAGAAACACATATTATGGAGAATATAATTTACAACGAACTGCTGCAACGTGAATATTCCGTTGATGTTGGTGTTGTGGAGATAGTTGAACAAAAAAAAGAGAAAAGAGAAAAAAAGCAGTGTGAAATAGATTTTGTCGTTAACAAAGGCTCAAAGAAATACTACATACAATCTGCATTGAATGTTACTGATCCATCAAAACTCGAGGTTGAGTTAAGACCGTTCAGAAAAACAAAAGACTTCTACAAGAAGATTATCATCACAAAAACGACTATGAAAGCATGGACAGATGAAGAAGGTATCCTCCATCTAGGACTTTATGAATTCTTACTGAATGAGGACTCTCTCGAGTTATAAAATTCCAGTCTCAGTATCGTCCTTGAAAATCATGGATAGTACACTTAATTGACAAACAGAGTTTCTTGTTCTATATTCCACTTGTTGCTTTGCTGGACTTTTTACAGGCAAGGATAATGGATAATGCCCAGGTGGCGGAATTGGTAGACGCGCTAGGTTCAGGTCCTAGTGGTAGCAATACTGTGCAAGTTCGAGTCTTGTTCTGGGCATCATCGTCAGTCGCCAATGATACAAAGTTGGCTGACTTTTATTTTATTGTACCAAAAGAATTAATGAAAAGTGTAGCATGATTTATTGGCTAAATGACAGGCTCTTTAATCATGCTTTTTTGTGTTTTCTGGCTTTTTAGTACTGCAAAATGCAACCCCCTGCCAGTAATTCTCAAAAAGTATGGGTAATTCTCAAAAGGTTTGAATTTGGTGTGATACATTTTTGTGGCGCTATGTACGAAGTCCACAGAAGAGGTTTACAAAGAAGGAAGTTTCCTTAATATTATAGCAAGAGGTGGTTTTTCTGTTCGGATAATTTCCGAGTTATTGTCTTGACAGACCTCTTAGTATACATCTGTCTTTGCCTCATAAAAAGGCAAAGACAAAAAACCCTCTAGGATACATAACTTCGTGCTAGTTGCTCAACTTTTTATAATGAACATGAAGAAGTTCGTGTTCACGTCCATTAAGAAGGCGCTCATAAAGGGCAGAGACAGCAGAGTTGTCCTCAGAGTGTCTGATAGTAAGAAGTTTATCAGTCTCATAAAGACCAGTACCACGAGTCTGTCTGATATCGTAGTGGACAAAAGGTTGTCCGCCACCGGCAACACAGCCACCAGGGCAAGCCATGATTTCAATGATATCAAACTTCTCACCATCTTCAAGCTTTTCAATAAGCTTTTCAGCATTAGCAAGTCCACTTGCAACACCAAGACGGAGTTCTACATCATCTTCTGTTGTAAGTTCAAAGACTTTAAGGCCATCATTGCCACGTTCACCAACATTAGAAAGTTTCACAAGCGCAGCACGAGACTTGTCTTGAACCACGTTTCTCAGAACGGCTTCAGTGACACCACCAGTAACACCAAAGATAACACCAGCACCAGATGGAGTACCATATGCAGGATCAACAGGTTCCGGATCTAGCTCGTTAAGCTGAATACCAGCCTCTTTCATCATCTTCATAAGCTCAGCGGTAGTGATAACAGCATTTACCAAAGGAGTGCCATCCGGGCCAACAAACTCAGGACGTTTTGCTTCAAATTTCTTTGCAGTACAAGGCATTACAGCAACATGGAACAGCTGTTTTTCATCTTCCTTACGCTCTGCATTAATCACAGATGCCAGCATCTCCATAGGAGAACGGCACGTAGAAACATTAGGCAAAAGCTCCGGATGACGTTTTTCACAATACTGAATCCATGCAGGACAACATGATGTAATAATTGGAAGATTCTCTTTGGAAGTAAGCCTAGATAAGAATTCCTTAGACTCCTCAATTACAGTAATATCGGCCCCAAAAGAGGTGTCATACACCTCATCAAAACCCATCTTGCGAAGTGCAGAGAACAAAAGAGGCGAAACATCCTTACCCTCTTCAATCCCCTCCATGTTGCCAAGTGCAACTCTCACAGCCGGTGCAACCTGAACCACAGTTTTGATGTTAGGGTTGGAGATAGCGTCCCAAACTTTCTTGGTCTCGCTTTTGGCCAAGATAGCACCAGTAGGACAAGCAACAGCACACTGTCCGCATCCTACGCACGCAGTCTCAGAAAGAGGCTTCCCAAATGCGGTAGAAATATACATCTTGGAGCCACGGTATGCAAAATCAATTGCACCCACGTTCTGAACCTCATGACAGGTACGCACGCAATCCCCACAAAGAATACATTTACTTGAGTCAAAAACTATGGAGTCTGAACCATTTGTGACCTTATTGTCCTCTGCATGATTTGGGAAACGCACACCTTCAATATTAAAGCGTGCTGCCAAATCCTGAAGTTTACATTCCTTGTTATTTGCACAGGTAGTGCAATCTCTACAATGGTTAGCCAAAAGTAGCTCCAGAATATTCTTGCGATATTTTCTTAATCTGGCAGTATTTGTCTTAATCTTCATTCCAGCCTTAGGAGGCGTAGAGCACGCTGTATAGAGAGTCCCCCGCTCGTCTTCCACCATGCACATTCTACATGCACCATAGGTTGAAAGAGCTGTATGGTAGCAGAAAGTTGGCATCTTCACCCCGGTCTTTCTTATAACCTGAAGCATGTTTTTTTCGCCATCAATTGCAACTGGAATTCCATCTACATACATGTAATTAGTGTTATTCATCTTCAGGCCTCCTTGATTGCGTTAAACTTACACGTAGATATACACGTGCCACAGCGAATACACTTGCTCAAGTCAATGCTGAACGGCTCTTTTATCTTGCCACTGATAGCCTCAACAGGGCACTTGCGCGAACATGCACTACAGCCCTTACACATTGCAGGGTCAATATAAATCTTCTTGAGTTTTTGACACTGCCCAGCTGGACATGTTTTGTGGTATATGTGAGCCTCATACTCATCTCTAAAATTCTTGATAGTGCTCACCACAGGATTAGGGGCCGATTTCCCCAAACCGCACAAAGCGGTGTGGGAGATTGTATCGCTCAATTCTTCTAGAAGCTCAATATCTCCATCCCTACCTTCTCCTGCTACAATGCGTTCAAGAATTTCAAGCATTCTTCTTGTTCCCTCTCTACAGGGCACACATTTTCCACAGGATTCATTCTGTGTAAAATGCATGAAGAATCTTGCAACTTCAACCATGCAAGTATGGCTATCCATAACAACAAGACCACCAGAGCCAATCATAGCTCCAATTTTTTTGAGATTATCAAAATCAAGAGGCAAATCTAAGTCATCCTTAGCAAGACAAGCCCCAGAAGGACCGCCAATCTGAACAGCCTTAAATTCACCATCCCCTCTCATTCCACCACCAATATCAAAAACAATTTTTCTCAAAGTAGTCCCCATTGGAACCTCAATAAGACCAGTATTTTTGATATTTCCAGTAAGTGCAAACGCCTTTGTGCCTGGACTTGTGAGAGTACCAAAAGAGAGGTACCAGTTTGCACCATTTGAAAGAATAAGAGGAACAACGCCAAAAGTCTCAACGTTGTTTAACACAGTAGGACAATCAAACAAACCATTTTCTGTGGTTCTTGGAGGCTTAACTCTAGGAAAACCTCTCTTTCCTTCAATTGAAGCTGTAAGAGCAGAGCCCTCACCACAAACAAAAGCACCAGCACCTCTAGTAATATGAATTGTAAAATCAAAACCCGAATTCAGAATATTCTTACCAAGAAGACCCATTTCTTCTGCCTGGCTTATGGCATTAGCAAGACGCTTAACCGCAAGCGGATACTCAGCACGGACATAAATATAACCTTCATGAGCACCAACCGCAACACCAGCAATAAGCATACCCTCAAGAACTCTGTGCGGATCCCCTTCCATGATAGATCTATCCATGAAGGCACCAGGGTCTCCCTCATCACCATTACAGACAACATATTTTACATCACCCTTGGCACGCCTGACCTGAGCCCACTTAACCCCAGTCTGAAATCCTCCACCACCTCTTCCACGAAGCATGGACAAAGTAATCTCAGAAATAATGCCTTCAGGCTGCATATCAAAGAGAGCCTTCTCAAAAGCACTATAACCACCAATAGCAATATATTCCTTAATGCTATCTGCATCTATTTTTCCACAGTGAGCAAGAACAATTCTTATCTGCTGCCTGTAAAAAGGAATCTCTTCTTGTTTCCTATAAATTTCATCTCCAATCTTATATGCAAGACGGTCAACACATTCACCTTTTTTGATTGTTTTCTCTACAATCTCATTGCAATCCTCAAGCTTAACTTTAGTATAAAGCCATCCCTGCGGCTCAATTCTCACGAGAGGGCCCATCTCGCAAAAACCATGACATCCACTCTTTTTAAGCCCAATACTGCCATCATGGGGCTCTTTTTCAAGGGCAACCTCAACTTTTAGGCCATTGTTTTCCATTTCAGCCTTAAGTTGTTCATATATTTTCAAAGAACCACCAGCAACACAACCAGTACCACCACAGACAATAACTTTCTTGGTTTCAGATTCATACGATTTTCTAAGGTGCTTTCTTAAATCCTGCAATTCCTGTCTAGTTTCAATCATTTGAAGCCTCCTTCTGTTTAAGCTCATTAATGACTTTCATTGCCTTTTCAGGCGTCATTGAAGGATGAACTTCTTCATTTACAGTCATAACAGGCGCAAGCCCACACGCACCCAAACATGAGACCGTTTCAACGGTAAAGAGAAGGTCATCTGTAGTCTTCTTTTTTGCAGAAAGGCCTAATTCTGCTCTCACTTTATTCAAAATTGGAACTGAGCCTCTAACATGGCAAGCAGTTCCATCACAGAACTTAATGACATACTTTCCTTTTTTCTCTAACGAGAAATTTTCATAGAAGGTGGCAACACTATAAATTCGAGCCTCACTCATGTTAAGTTTCTCTGCAACATAAGAAAAAATCTCACGAGGTAAATAATGATAGTGTTCTTGAACGGCTTGTAAAATTGCAATAATTGAAGACTGCTTTGCACCATATTTGGTCAAAATTTCCTCAATCACAGAATAATCAAAAGAAGTAGCCATAGAAATCTCCTAGATTGGAAGAGGGATTATCTAGTGGTCCTTAAAACGCACTAATCCAATATAACATAAAAGGCTTGCAGACTAAAAGCCCACAAGCCTCAAAAATTATTTGGGAGAACCATACTATTTTTTATCTTTGTTATATTTGTGACATTGGCCACTCATAGGACACTTGCAGCAATTGTTACCACAAGTAGATTTTCCGTTCTTCTTATCTTTAACAATAGAAAATATCGCCAAAGCCACTATAGCTAGTATAATAAGAACAACAAGAATAGTACCCATTTTTAGTTAACCTTAACATTTCTTGTAAGTGTTGTAGCTTCCTTGTAAGGTCTTACCAGCATATAGATGATACCAGCAAGAAGTGCAAGAGCAACAATCACACCAAAGACATTTCCACAACCCATGAACAAACTACCAAACTGATTAATCATGAAAGCAATCACATAAGCAAAACCACACTGATAACCAATTGCAAACCATGTCCATTTCTTATTATTCATCTCTCTCTTCATAGCACCAATAGCTGCAAAGCACGGAGCACAAAGAAGGTTGAATACCAAGAAAGAATAACCTGTAACACCATTGAAGACAGAAGCAAGAGTTCCATAAACATCACCGGAAGCACCGTAAAGAATACCCATTGTACCAACAATGTTTTCCTTTGCAACAAGACCTGTAATAGAAGCAACTGCAGCCTGCCATGTGCCCCATCCAAGAGGTTTGAAAATCCATGCAATCAAGTTTCCAATAAAAGCAAGAATTGAGGCGTCAATTTCGTCTTCAGCAAGCATTCTGAATGTATCATCAACAAAACCAAAGTAAGTTGTGAACCAAACAAGAATTGTTGAAAGAAGAATGATTGTTCCAGCTTTCTTAATAAAAGACCAGCCTCTTTCCCACATTGATCTAAGTACATTCTTAAGTGTTGGCCAATGGTAAGCAGGAAGCTCCATAACAAAAGGAGCTGGATCTCCAGCAAACATTTTTGTCTTCTTAAGCATAATACCAGAGACAATAATTGCTGCCATACCAATGAAATATGCACTTGTTGCAACAATTGCAGATCCGCCAAAGATAGCTCCAGCAATCATAGAAATGAAAGGAACCTTAGCACCACAAGGAATAAAGGTTGTTGTCATAATTGTCATTCTTCTGTCTCTTTCATTCTCAATTGTTCTTGATGCCATAATTCCAGGTACACCACAACCAACACCAACAAGCATTGGAATGAAGGACTTGCCAGAGAGACCAAACTTTCTGAAGACTCTATCAAGAACAAATGCAATTCTTGCCATATATCCACAAGCTTCAAGGAAAGCAAGCAAGAAGAACAAAACAAGCATTTGAGGAACAAATCCAAGAACAGCACCAACACCTGCAACAATACCATCATTGATAAGTCCAGAAAGCCAATCTGCTGCACCAATAGACTCAAGTCCAGAAGAAACAAGAGTAGGAATACCAGGAACCCATATACCGTAAGTAGATGTATCTGGAGCACCATACTCTTCTTTGTAATCTTTATTAAGATACTGCTCAACAGCTGACTCCAAAGCATCCTTCTTTGTATCTGGGAATTTTTCAACAGCCAATGTTTCTTCATCTTCAACTTCATAAGTTACAGAAGCGTTAGCTGGAGTATTCTTTACTAATGTCTCCAAAGCTGTCTTTGCTGCATCTTCTGAATAATCTTCTGACTCAAGGTCAATAGCAGAAGCAATATCGTCTGAACCATACTCGTCATTAAAGGCAGAAATAATCTGATCTGAATCACCATACTCTTCTGCAGCAGCTTCATATTGCTTAGAACCAATGCCAAAAAGATGCCAACCATCGCCAAATAGGCCATCGTTTGCCCAGTCAGTTGCAGCAGCACCAACGGTTACCATTGCAATATAATAAACTAAGAACATGACAGCAGCAAAAATTGGAAGTCCTAACCATCGGTTTGTGACAACACGGTCAATCTTGTCAGATGTAGATTCCTTACCCAAATTCTTTTTCTTGTAGCATCCTTTCATGATGGAAGCAATGTAAACATATCTCTCGTTAGTGATGATGCTTTCTGCGTCGTCATCAAGCTCTTTTTCAGCTGCCTTGATGTCCTCTTCAATGTGTGCAAGAATTTCAGGTTTAATATTAAGCTTCTCAAGGACCTTTGAATCTCTCTCAAAAATCTTAATACAATACCAGCGCTGTTGCTCCTGCGGCATATCGTGCAGTGCAGCCTCTTCAATGTGGGCCAAAGCATGCTCTACAACACCAGAGAAAGTGTGCATTGGGATTGTCTTTGTTCCATGTGCAGCCTTAATTGCCTCTTCTGCTGCAGCCATAACGCCTTCTTCCTTGAGTGCAGAAATCTCAACAACCTTGCAACCAAGTTCTCTAGAAAGCTCAGGAATGTTAATCTTATCGCCATTCTTTCTTACAACATCCATCATGTTGATTGCAACAACTACTGGAATACCAAGCTCTGTGAGTTGGGTTGTAAGGTAAAGGTTTCTTTCAAGGTTTGTACCATCTACTATATTGAGGATTGCATCTGGACGCTCTTCAATAAGATAGTTTCTTGCAACAACCTCTTCCAATGTATATGGAGAAAGAGAATAAATACCAGGAAGATCTGTAATGACAACTCCATCATGCTTCTTAAGTTTTCCTTCCTTCTTTTCAACTGTAACACCTGGCCAGTTTCCAACAAATTGGTTGGAACCGGTCAAACTGTTAAATAAAGTGGTTTTACCACTATTTGGGTTTCCTGCTAACGCAATTCTAATTTCTGACATATATTTTTTCCTTACTCAATCTCAATCATTGTTGCGTCTTCTTTACGCAATGAAAGCTCATAACCTCTGACGGTCACCTCAATTGGATCTCCAAGTGGGGCAACTTTTCTGACATAAATCTCAATTCCACGAGTGATTCCCATGTCCATAATTCTCTTCTTTACAGCACCCTCACCGTGGAGTTTGACGACTCTAACCGTATCGCCAATTCTAGCATCTCTCAGTGTCTTCATATAAACGCTCCTTATAGCTTTAATTTACTCACGAATTAACTCAAACTTTGCTCAAAAATTTGCTTAAATCATTATCTTGCCAGCCATTTCTTTACTTATGGCTACACGAGAATCTTTAACATTTACAATCAAATTTCCGCTCAATGAGGATACAACAGTAACGTTTGCTCCTGCCACAAAACCCAAATCCTCAAGGTGCCTTTTAACTTCATTATTCCCACCAACCTTAAGAATCATGTTCTCTTCTCCCGCATTGGCTAATGTAAGTGGCATCATTTTTTTCTTCTCCTAACGTCTTCATGTGTAAGTTAGATTAGTCTAACCTTCATGAACACGGCAAGTTTAATTACTCTAACTAAGAACGTCAAGATGGTGGAAGAACTTTTTTCAAAAACTCAAAACAATTGATTTTTTTCCAAAAATGAGCGATTTTTGTATCTAGGAGATAAATTGCATGATGAAAATTAGAAAAGCCTCTGAAGATTATCTTGAAGCAATGCTCATGATGAAAGAAGAGCACGGTTACATACGCTCAATTGACATTGCAACACTCCTTGGCGTCACAAAACCAAGCGTCAGCTATGCAACAAGAAGACTCAGAGAAAATGGTTACATCACAATGGACCCAGATGGACTCATTACACTTACAGAAAAAGGCCTTGAAATAGCAACACGCGTCTACACACGTCACAAAGTCCTTTCCAAGTTTTTCATGAGTATTGGCGTCTCCAAGGAAACCGCACTAGAAGATGCTTGCAATGTTGAGCACGATATCAGCAAGGAAACCTTCAACGCCATTTGCAAGCACCTTGGCGTCCCTGCCGACGAAAAAATTTACGAGTGAGGTTTTTGGAAAGCAGGTTTAAAGTGGTGTGTGAATTTTAATTCCCACAGCTATTTGCACATCAAAAAAATCTGCATCAATCACATTATTGTGATTCCAATCCCGTACAAACGCCACATTACTCGCAAAATCCATCCACTTCAATATATCCAACTCCACATATCCCCGTACCACAAGCCTATACTCTGGCAAGGTCACTCCTTCTGTGTAAGTAGGAGAAACATCGTAGTAATGATCTTGACCCAATTCAACAGTATCATGCTGATTTATTCTATTTCTTATCCCATGTTCACCATGAGCCTTAAAGAGAAGATCAAAACCATAGGAAAGACCTTCTAATCTTCTGTAATTACCTCCAAGTGCAACTGCAATAGTATCTGGACCATATTTATAACCAAGATATGATAAATCACTGTTTCCATAATCCCAAAGATTGTTTCCTACAATCAAATTTGTATTCCAGTAATCATACTTTCCTACTTTGTTCTTTAGATAAAGGCATGGCGAAGTATAAACAGCCTCTGCATAAATTGTTGCAATACCTTTTTGTAAAGCAAAACTGTACAATGCATTAAACATAAATCCATTTGCATTTGGAGGAGTATTATCCTTAGGATTTCCGGAATCAAGCTCCGCTTTTACCTGTATTTGGTCAAAAATTGCACCAAGGTTCAATTCTAGGCCATCAATTGGTAAAAATTGAAGTTCAAGCCCAAAGAAATTATTTTGATTTCCAGCATTATAACCATTGGTCCCATGAATCATCATAAAGGGATTGAGAAGCCTCAAATCAGACAGAATATTATTGCCAAATTGAAGTGATCCTTCACTGACAGAAAAGTTAAACCACTTCCAAGGTGCCATTGAAAATCTATGAATTATTACAATCTTATGTTCAGAATTCAAATCAAATGTTTGTAAATCAAGTGGATTTCTATTGTAATCTGAATTTTTATCAAAACCAATAATTGATACATCATAGCTAATTGGCATTTTTGCAATACTTAGCTTAACAAAGTCCTTCCACCAATGATTATTGCCTAATATTAAATTACCAGACACCCCGTTTCCTGCAGAAAGCTTATCTCGTCCAACAATGAGATTTAGGCTACATGTTCCAATTGACATATAAGCCTTACTTGGAAAGGCAAGTTCAAATTCTGCAATATCACTTAGTCTATTCCAGAACAGTGTGTTGTATTTATAACTAAACTTTCTAAGTGAAAAATTAAAATCTGCTGTTGCATAAATATTTCTGCCCAACCAAAATTCGGCTCCTGCATTTATGATTGGAAACCAGTCCTTGTATTGGTAGATCCAATCATCTATTGGAGTTTCTTCGTTAATGTGAGCAAAAACTTGAGGATTAACTGAAAGGTTGAGATTCATCAAGACATCGGGCTGCCAAGAGAGTAATGTTTGGGGCGCTGTAAGGCTCTTTATCAGTGCATCAAACTGCTGACGTGCAGGCTTAGGTAATTTTACAGATGGAAGAGTCTTTAGGTAATGAAGCATTTGACTCCCTGTAATAGGTGCGGTTGGCGTGGGAATTGAAGATCCCAAAATTCGCGAGAATGCTTTCATCTGTTGAAATTGTACGCTCTCCTCAGAATAAGTCTCCTGCCATGCAAACAGACAGGAGACAGTTATAATCATAAGCAACAAGGAAAATATAACTTTTTTCATTGTTTTATTATATGAATTTAGAAAAGATTGTTCCAATCAACTTCCATTACAGAGATTGAAGCACCAACTGTTGCGCTAAAAGCTTGTGTGCCATGTGTCAAATCTCTTGCATATCCAAGTTGTGCCAATGCCTGAAGCCCTGCTTGGACATTATATGAAGCTCCAAGTTCAATCTTAAGTGTTGTGGTAACTGGGTCTGTTAACTTCATTTTTTGAAGCCCGCTTTCCTTGTATTTGTGCCAGTCGCCGTATTCACTATCAATTGTATAAGAACCACGCATAATAAGTTCTGCAGAGCCCCAAGCTTTGATTGGAGAAGCTTCATACTCAGCATAAAGTCTGTGAACCAAAGTATCTGGTCCATACTTGAAGCCAAGATAGAATGCATTGTAATCATAGCAATAACCGGCTCCAGTTAAGCTAATAAACTGATATGGGCTTGTGAACTTTCCAGCTTCAACATTTCTGTTGTACATAAAAGTAGAACAATAGAAGAACTCATAACCAACATTAAGACCAGTTTTCTTGAAAGTTTCTTCTACAAGAGCATAGTCACTGTAGTCAAACTTTGCAGATTTAACTTCTTTTCCATCCAAGATGTGATATTCAACACCAGCTGTGAAACCCATAGCTTGTGGCTTATTACTCCAGCCTTCACTATTAAGTTCATGACCAAGGTCAAAATCATCCATTGTAAATGTTCCAAAAACTCTAACAGGACCAATAGAGCCTTCAACTGCAACGTTTAACATAACATTTGAGTAATCATCTTGGTAGTTATCATGCCAAAGACCAAATGGAGTATAATCCAAAAGACTTGGAACCTTACCATAAACGTTATTCAACTCAGCAATTGCAATTCTCAATTTGTTATTTGAGAAAGAGAACCTGTGAGCAAATGTTGATTGAGGACCGTCTTCTAATGTAACTGAATCTGGGCTACCATTAGCCAAGAAGAATTTATAAGCAATTCCAATGAATGAATATTCAAACTTCCAATCATTTGCAAATGGAGTATTGTAAGAAGCATAGAAATTATCCAAGAAAGGCTGTGAATCAGAAAGAGCCATATCATAAGTGGAAGGACCCCACTTGATTTGTCTACGTCCAACAGAAAGATAAATGCTTTGGTCAGTTGATGTATAATCTACATATCCAACTCTTGGAAAGTTAAGCTCAATCATGGCACCAACAAAAGGAATATTTGTCAAAATCTTGCCATCATCTTTAAAATGCTGAAATACGTCTTGTCTAATGTCTAGGATAAAGACCATGTCAACTTTATCTGTATCAACAGTCATACCAAGATCTAAGAACCCCGGTTTTTCAAACGCTCTAAGCCAATAATCTTGCCTTGTCTCCCACCAGTCTTTATTAACAAGACCATTGTTCTTCCATTTAAGGTAACCATCATCTGCATCAATGCCTGCAGGTGCGTTATCAAATGTGAAATAAGGCTTCACATTAAGGACAAAGTTTACTACCCCCCCCCAGACGCTAAAGGCGCATAGAAGAGCAACTAACACTAATAACCCTTTTTTCATTTCTCCTTCCTTCCAAGGTTTTGTTCAAACCTATTTGTGTTATCAAATTCCAAGTGTAAATCCTAATGTTAACTGAAAATCAGTCTCTGCTACAGATTTTTCCTTGGTACTTTTTGTGTAGTTATATCTACCTATCCAATCAAGCTCACCATCAAATGATACTACCGGCCAATTGAAAAGTCCATCTAAATTAGCACTAGCCTCAAGGCCAACAACAGCAAAATTCTTAATCTTGTCTCCATAAGGAGTATCTCCGGGAAGATTAGCATCTTCCTCATTGTTTCCGTCTATGTTATGGCTATGGAAAATATTCACTTCTCCCTTTTGAGCAATTCTACCAAAAGCACTAACTTTCCAGTTGTTTAAACTGCTATAAGTGGCCCTTATTTCCAACATTCTCACATCTCCACCATAAGGAAATCCTATATAATCAAAGAAAGGGATGTGATATACAGGCGCTTCCATTGCCACGTATCTAGAAGAGCGAATAAAATCTATGCCGTCTCTTCTGTAAAGCAATGGTGTTGTCTTTGCATATTCGCCATAAACAGTAAGCATTCCATCTCCAAGTTTTTGAGAATAAGAAATGCCGGCAACAAGGCCATAAGAACTGCTTTGAGAATCTCCTTCATGAGGTGCTCTTGCTTGGTCTAGAGCAAACTGCCCATAAACTTCTACCCCGGGAACAACTATGACATTCAAGTCCACATAAGCTAAAGCGTTAAACATGCCTCTGTTGTTTAAGTTATGATAAATAAAACTTGGATTGAAAAAGTAAAAATCAAGCACTTTGTACTTGTACATCACATTCTCACTTATAGTGAAAGAAAACTTATCAAGAACCCTAAATTGCAATGTGTGGATCATATAGATTCTGCCTTCTGTTGTAGGATCTTCATGAGAACTTAGAAGTGTATCAAAGAACATTAGAACAAAATCATATTTAAAATTATTGCTAAAAAAGCTTAATTTCGCATAGTCACTAAAAGTGTGGTCATCAACCAAAAGATTGCCAAAATTAGCATTGCCAAGGCTTAATTTATCTCTATTAACTGAAAAGTTCCAAGTCTCTCCTCCAAAAGAAAAGATAGCCCGTCTTGGCCATATGAATGAAAAATGTAGCGTGTCAGTGAAGAAATTGGACATCAATCCATTGGAAAACTGGTAAGACTTACTAACATAATACATCTTATCTACGTCATTCATATCATAAGACGCAATATAGCCATCCTTGGAAAGCTTTCCGCCTTCTTCTGTACTATATTTGGTATATTCATCATACATGTCAGCCCGCCTGAATTTGTAATGAATATCACTTGTAGTATAAAAATTATCGTTGCAAGTAAATTCAAAATATAGTCTCATAAGAGACTTTCTTTCATCAAAACTGCGTTCCCAATCTGTTTCTGTTATAAAATCTTCAGTGTTACTATGTGCATAACCTTCAAGAGCAAAGTTCATCCCAACGGTTACACCAAAATTTGCTACTTCTTTATTTTCATCAAAATTCCACTTAAGACCTTTATTTAGCTCAGCTTCAATTCTATTGTAAAGCTTTAAGGCATAGCCTTCTAAGCCAGACTTGTCTACCTTTGAAAGAATAAGCCTCGCTTCAGCTTCAGACCAAGGCCTATTTGTAGAAGGTCTAACAAAACCACAATATGAATACAAATTATCCATATCATCATAAATGCTTGAATCTAATTCAAAGATGATTGCATTATTTGAGTAAGCAAAAACATATGCTCCAGCTAGAAGCACAACCAACAAAACAACTATTTTTTTCATACTTTTTTCATACCAAGCATAAGGAACTGTTTCTACAGTAGACCACACTCTTTCTTAGAATTCAAGATAAAGCATTGAAATAGTCCTGTGTGACCTTTATAAAAAAGTCTTTATTCCACAAATCCAATTCCTTAGGATTCTTAATAAAGCCAATGACATCTTGTTTTGCATTTTCAAAATCAACCACAGCAAACCTATCTAACAAAAGATTCTGAAGCTCATTCATTGTTAACAATTTCTCTTTTTGCCATTTGTTAGATTCTATCAACCTTTCCTTTAAATGATCCAAGTTTGGAACTGTTTTTGTTCCAATGTAAAAGAGATAATCATAAAAATCTCTTCCTTTTATCCTATTTCTCCATCCCCGAGCTAAAACTGCAAGCAGTTTGCCAGCAAAAAGAGAACTCTTATCGTAAAGCCTAACCCTATAAGGAGTTGGAAGGATTCTATTTTTGAATTCATAGTTTGCAAGTGCTGGTGGATCTATATCAACTTCAAGTTTAATCTTTAGACTTTCGTTCTTTTGTACATACTGAGAAAACTCCGGTGCCATCTCAATTAGCAACATATGCCCTAAAGTATTTCCTTTTAAAAACGCAGATTGAATTGTTGAATCAGAATTTTTTTCTTTGCGTTGAACTTCAAAGGACATTCCATAGGATGAAAAAAAATTTTCCATAGGAGAAAAATACTTTTCAAAATTAAAATTTTCCTTTTTCATTAATGAGAAATCTAAATCTTCGCTATACCTATTTAACCCATATAAAATTCTTAAGGCAGTCCCTCCATAAAATGCAGCATGCTCAAAAAAATCGGTCTCTGCTAAAGCACATAAAGCAATTTCTTAGACAACTTCTTTTAATGCATTGTAATAATCCAATTTGGTGTCAAGTTTACGATTATCAAGCATTTGACTAATGATTGAATTCAATACAGCCCTCCCTCCACATATTTTTTCAAATAATTCAGATTCTTCTTCCTATATAACGGACATAGAAACACAAGATCTTCTTTGCTTAATTTATACAATTCATTCTCATCTATTCTAAGATCTTCAAATAAAAGAGCTTTAAATTCTCTCAATGAAGAGGTTGGAGCTTTTTTGTACAGAGTATCACACAGAGCCTTCTCCGGAGAGGCCATCAAATATGTACATTCACTTTCTTTAACAACTTTAATTCCAAATCTATAAACGTTTTTTGGAACATCATGATAAAAGAAATTTCCAAAAGAAGTTTCAACTAATTCTGTATGAGCCTTACCAACTGTTGCACCCATAACAGTGAAAACAACCTCTGGAATCAAACCATAAAGTGAAAGAGCATATTCAAAAGACAAATAAGATTGTGGCTTAATATAAGATGTAAGAAGATATGCCGGGAGGTTTTCTCGGTCTTCATACAATCCCCTTACAACAGGAAACAACCTGTTATTCTTTACCTCAGTTTGAATTTTAACATGAGGGGTCTTGTATTTTTTATATTTCAAATATAATTCCTGTGTTGAATATAGCATTTTACGCGTCCAATTATGATAATATCATAATTAGCTTCGCAAACAACATTACTTTAAATAATTTTTAAAATTGCGCAGGAACTGTAGAGAAACAAGTTGAGCAATTTACATTTATATTGATACAGTTCCTAATATTCAAAGAAAGAGTTATGATTATGTAAAAGAAAAGGAGATTTTATTAATGAGAAAAACTATTCTTATTTGCTTACTATTGTTCTTATGCATAACATGTGTTTTTGCATACACAAATCAACAACGAATTATTTCTGTAGACTCTCCAGTCTACAAGGCAATGGAAACATTGTACATTTTAGCAGGAAAAAGCCTGCCATCTTCCTCTGGCCCATGGAGCGAGAACGAGATAACATTCATGCTTGAGCGCATTGATTACAACAGCCTTAACGCCACAGCCAAAGACTACTACAACTATGTAGAAAGCCTCATTACTACCCCCCCCCAACTCCAATATACCGATAACTTTGCAATGGAATTTGGACTAGAGGCAAATTTAGAAGGATATCTTCATACAAACACAGAATATTTTACAGATGAAGATGACTGGTTTCACGGTTTTACTTCACGTAAACCTTTCATAAAGTTCAACTTTGAGACTTGGCCAGCAAACAATTTCTATGGCTACTTTGAACTTACAATACAACATAACTACGGTTATAATGTTGGCTCGTACAAAGACGCAGACAATCTACTTTATAAAAACAAATTCAACTTTAACATTCCAATTGTAAACGCTTTGTTGTTTTCAATGCCCTCAAACGGTGACTTCTTCGCAGATTTTGACTGGACTGTGCCATATAAAGCCATTGTTTCTGTTGGCGGAAACCATTGGAACATAGTTACAGGAAGAGACAAGCTTTCTTGGGGAAACGGAGAGACTGGGAACCTAATGCTTTCAGATTCTTTTCCCAAACAAACTTTTGCAAAATTTAGTACATATTTTAATGTCTTTAAATATTCTCTTTTATTCTCAATCTACCCTAACGTAGATGCAGAAGAATCACAATATGAGAGTTTGGAGGGATACAAGGCTCTAGTTGCTCATAGACTAGAATTCAACCTCTTTAAAAATAAAGTTGGTTTTGTAATCAACGAGGCTTGTATGTTCTGGTCGTCCAATGCAAAGAGCAACTTTACTCTTTGGCAAATTAATCCATTTGGTTTCATGCACAACGAATACATTGCTGGAAATGCAAACTCGCTTCTTGTCTTTGAAGCAAACTATACTCCTATTTCTGGAATAAACATCTATGGTCAGTTTGCTGTTGACGAATTCACAGGGCCTGGAGAAGGTAGAACAAATCCAGCTGCATTTGGAGTCCTTGCAGGAGCTAAAGGAGCACTCACAATAGGAAAGGGAGTCCTTTCTGGTAGCATTGAATTTGCAAAAACAGATCCATTCTTATATCTAAGAGGTCTTCATTATTCTGACAACAAAGCAGATTATAAGGGTTACGGCTTTAATGCCCCACTTAGAACTATCTCCTGTGACAGAATTACAATACAAAATAAATTTGTCACCTATACCTATGGTAACGATGTTATTCTCTTTGACGGAAAGATTAACTATGAACTTCCTAGCAAGTTCATAGTAGGTTTTGAAGCTTTATTCATGAAGCATGGTTCAATGAATGCTGACAGTTATTGGGGAATGTATCGTAAAGAATATGATAATGCCCCAGATGTCAGTACACCAACTACATTTAACCCATTTGACCCAGAAGATTATGACACAACAACTAATAAAGTTCTTCAAAAGCATGCAGTTGAAACTTCAACAATTTTATCTCTTAATGCGGAATATAACATTATTTCGTGTCTAAGCGTTTACACTTATGCAGACCTTTTGATTGTTAAGAACGTTAACAACGGTGAAGGGGTTAATGGAACAGATCTTCAGGTTACTTTTGGTGTTTCCTATTCTCTATAAAATTAAATTTTTGTGGATTAAAATTCCATTAGCATATAAGCTGAGATTTATAAAGTCTCAGCTTATTTTTGGAGTCTACAATGGATTGTACCACGGGCAGTACCACATTCCAACGGTCTGAATCAAATCTAACACTTGCCCTTCTAACCATGTCAGGAGGATTGCAAGATGCATACACATATATCAACAGGGGTGGTGTCTTAGCAAATGCTCAAACAGGCAACATTGTTAGGATGAGTCAGCATCTTCTAGATAAAGATTTTAAAGGTTTTCTTGCGTTTTTGTTCCCAGTTACAGCCTTTGCTCTTGGAGTCTTTGTATCAGAAGAAGTTAGAGTACGAACTAAAAACAAATCAAAACTTCATTGGCGTGAATACGTTGTAATTCTTGAAATTCTAGGTCTATTTATTTCAGCTTTCATTCCTCATGAGTTTAATTCTATTGCAAATGCTTTAGTTTCTTTTGTGTGTGCAATGCAAGTTCAAGCCTTCAAAAAGGTACACGGCTTTGCATATGCTAGTACAATGTGTATAGGAAATCTTAGAAGTGGCACTGAGGCTTTTCATGAATATCTAATAACTAAAGAAAAGGAATTTCTAAAAAAATCTGGAGAATATTTTGGTCTTATTACCGTCTTTGCAATTGGCGCTGCAATTGGAGTCTTAACATCTCGTCACTTTGACAACTTTGGAATCCTAATGTCCTGCCCTCTTCTTCTTGGTGCATTTATCTCAATGCTTAAATCATCATTTGTTAAATCGTAATTTGACAAATCATGATTTAACAAATACAATATTCCTATACAAAAGGAATAACTACAAGAAATGAAATTAATAGGCAGAGAAAAAGAATTATCAATACTTGAGAAATTTTGGAGTCAAGAAGGTTATAATCTTGGCATTCTTTATGGAAGAAGACGCATTGGAAAGAGTTTTCTCTTAAAAAAATTTGCAGAGAAAAAAAGAGCTATTCTTTTTCAAGCAACAACAAACCAGACCAATAATCTTGCTGAACTAGCATCTCAAATTAGTAAACTCTATCATACCAGTACTTACATTACATACTCTTCATACGAAGCTTTCTTTGATGATTTAGCAAACATTGCCCAAAATGAAAAACTTTTAGTTGTTTTTGACGAAGTTTCATTTTTAGAGGAAAGCAATAAAGACATTCTTTCAATAATGCAAAAATACTCAGATACAACATTTCAAAACACACAACTAAAAATCATTCTTTGTTCTTCCTTGGAGTCTTTTATGATTCAACATGTAATAGGAGGGAAAACCCCTTTCTTTGGAAGAACTTCACTTAGATTAAAACTAAATGCAATAAAGCCTAGTTTTGCTAAAGAATTCTTTTCAAAGTGGACTTCAAATGATATTGCTCAGGCCTATGTCATAACAGCAGGAGTGCCATATTACCTAAAAAGGCTCTCTCTGTACAAAACTCTTCAAGAAGCCTTAAAAGAAGAGTTCTTTACAATGGGCGGAGCTTTATTAACGGAACCATTTTTGCTTCTCTATGCAGAAGTGCGCAACATTGATTCTTTCATGCTACTTTTATCAACAATTGCCCACGGAACAACTAGGGCCTCAAAGATTGCAGATAAAACAGGTATATCTGTTGCGCTTTGTAGTAGCATGTTAAAAAAGCTTTCCAATCTTGATCTTGTTGGTGAAAAGAAAAATTCAGTAATAAATTCAAAAGTTCTTGGATGGACAATTGAAGATAACTTTTTTGCTTTTTGGTTTAGATTTGTTTATCCTGCACAAGTTAGTATTGAATTAGACAATTCTCTGCCATTACTGAAAAAAACCATAAAAGAGTTAGATGAATTCACAGGAAAAAGAATAGAACAAACAATTAGAGAATATATTGTATCTAATTCAGAGAATCCTGTAATTGAATATGGATCTGCCGAATTTGCAAATCAAATTGATAAACAAAATGAAGAATTAGATTTTATTGCCAAAACAAGTGAAAACGAAATTCTCTTTGGTGAGTTTAAATGGAAAAATAAAGAGATTTCAACCTTTGAATTAGAAGAGCTAAAAAGAAAATCATATATTGCAGATTCCAAAACCCGAAAAAGATTATTCTATCTTTGCTCAAAAAGTGGATTCTCTACTGCTTTAAAAGAGCTGTCTAAAAACAACAAAAACATTTTTTTAATTGATGGAAAAGATATCTTTGAATTTTAGAATCTAGAGCCAAAGACCTTAAGCAAAAATTCATCCACACGTTCTGGCCAATCTTGAATTTCCAAAACAGCTGGACGAGTAGCATCCATAACTTCTTGAGTGCCTAAAGAAAGACCATGACATCCTTTTTCATATACTTTAAGTGAAAATGGGACATTGTTTTGCCTTAAAGCATCTGCATACATCAAAGAGTTTTCATAAGGAACAGCCTGATCTTCTTTAGTAGTCCAAATGAATGTTGGAGGAGTTTGTGGGTTCACATGCTTTTCAAGAGAGACTTTGTCCTTGAGGGACTTATCTTCTCCAATAAGTAGATGAATTGAACCTTCGTGAGCATATTCTCCAGAGGTGATTACAGGATAGCAAAGAACCATTGCATTAGGCTTAGCATCTTCTCCATACTCCTGCCAATAATCACCAATGCTAGCAACCAAATGGCCACCAGCAGAGAATCCCATAATGGCAATCTTATTAGGGTTTGTGTTTAGCTCACTATAATGGCTACGAACATATTTTATTGCATCTGTAAGTTCAACCTGAGGTGTTGGATACAACTTTTCATACTTCTTTGACGGACTGTAATCCGGCTTTTCTATCCTGTTTGTGCTATAAAAAAGAACCCCACAATTATAGCCCATAGCATTAAACCTAATAGCAACAGCCTCTGCTTCCCGGTTTGAGCAATACCTATAGGCTCCTCCGGGACAAATTATAATGAAAGCTCTTTTTCTATTAATATCAATTTCTTCATAATTTGAAAGAACATATGTTCTTAAATTGGCATTTCCTATTTGAATATCTTTACAAATCATTTTACTTCAAACCTACTTTCTTCTGGAGTATGAAGGACTCCCTTAGAATCCTTCATTGTTGTCCACAAAGTACTATTTATATGACTTCCAAATGTACATCTACAAAAACGTACTGCAGAACTTACGCCCGGTTTTCCGCTTGGATGCCAAGGACGTGCAAGATAAACACTGCCAGGCAAAACAGAAGACGAGCATGTCAAATTACAATTATTGAAAACCAATCCATCTGCTTGATCTTCCATTGTAGATGGAGCTGTAACATAACCAGAACCTAAGGATTCAATAACACAATTTTCAAAAACTGTATTTGATCTTCCAAAGATGAAATCAATATGTCCTTTAATTGTACAATCAAGAAAACGTCCGTTTGTACCATCTGTAAACAATGTATCCTGCCAGCCTAAAAGAGTTGAATTTACAAAGGAAACATTATTTGCACCAGGCGTAATAAAGACAGCAACAGCCTGAAGACCCATCATAATTGATGGATTCTCGTCCCTTAAAGCTCTTGCTTTCCAATAATCAAACGAGTTTTCAACAACAACATTTATGAATGTTACATTTGACCCTTCTATAGTCAGCGTTGCACTATCCCCTGTCCCAAAACCAGGAGTCATCCCATTGTGATCAGCCCATGAAATAGTACTTCCATTACCAAAAATTGAAACATTATCTCGTCTAATGATAACTTTCTGACAAAACTTCACTTGAGATGGCAACTTAACAACCAACGGCTCACTAGAGTTGCATGAATTGATAACATCATTGAGATTATCGGTTTCTTTTACAAGAATTGTCACTATCTAAGATCCTCTGTCTTAATCCAGTCTTGGTCATCATAGGCTCTGTTCTCTCCACACATTGCCCAAATGAATGTGTAGTTTGAAGTACCGCATCCAGAGTGAATTGACCACGATGGATTTATAACAGCTTGTTCATTGTGCATTACAATGTGACGAGTCTCGTTTGGTTCTCCCATGAAATGGAAAACAACATTATCTTTGGGAACATCAAAGTAGAAGTAAACTTCCATTCTTCTCTCATGAGTATGAACAGGCATTGTGTTCCACACAGATCCCTCTTCAAGATGAGTAAGACCCATTGAAAGTTGACAAGTGTCAAGAACATCGGGATGGATGTACTGGTTAATAGTTCTCTCATTGGATGTGGCTTGGGATCCAAGGTGCTTATGAATTGCAATCTCGTATGGAATATGCTTAGTTGGTTTTGGTGTGTGAGCTGGTGTTGTCACAATATAGAATTTTGCAGGATTGATGGCCTCTAATGACTCAAATTCAACTTTTTTCGTGCCCATTGAAAGATATAGGCCATCAAAATGGTCCATCTTGTATTCCACGCCGTCTGCATAAATCTTACCAGGACCACCAATATTAATGGTACCAAGCTCTCTGCGTTCAAGAAGATATGTCACCCCAAAATTCTTCCAAGGATCGATATTTTTCTCAAGATTGATTTTTTGAGAAACTGGCATTGCACCCATTGTCACTATACGGTCTACATGAGAATAAACAGCGCTGACATCGTCCGCTTTAAAGATTTCAGTAATGAGAAATTCATCTCTAAGTTCCTGTGTATTCATCCTTTTAAAAGGTTCTTTTCCTGTTGAATATCTAATGTCCATTGAATCCTCCTGATGAGTTGTAAACTGCAATAAATTGTACCACAAAAACTGCTATTTATGCTATTATGAACAAACAAAGAACTTCTGAATGGAGGATAAAATGACATATTTAGAAAAGAACTTTTCGCTAGAAGGAAAACTTGCTTGGGTAACTGGCGCAACTTATGGAATAGGCTTTGCAATTGCCTTAGCATATGCAAAAGCTGGCGCAAAAATTGCGTTCAATGCTAGACACCAAGATGGAATCAATAAAGCACTTGTAGAATACAAAAAAGCTGGCGTCAAAGACGTCAAGGGTTTTGTTTGCGATGTTACTGATGAAGCTCAAGTCATTGCAACTAGAGACCAAATTGAAAAAGACTTTGGCCAGACAGTAGACATTCTTGTCAATAATGCTGGAATCATCAAGAGAATTCCAATGACAGACATGACCGTAGAGGAATTTAGACAGGTAATTGATATAGACCTTACAGCTGCTTTTATTGTCTCAAAAGCTGTTATCCCAGCAATGATTGAGAAAGGTGGCGGAAAAATAATTAATATCTGTTCAATGATGAGCGAACTTGGAAGAGAAACGGTTAGCGCATATGCTGCAGCTAAAGGCGGACTCAAAATGCTCACTAGAAATATCTGCTCAGAATATGGTAAATACAATATTCAGTGTAACGGTATAGGACCTGGCTACATTGCAACCCCACAGACAGCACCTCTACGAGAGCGCCAAGCAGATGGTTCTAGACATCCATTTGACAGCTTTATAGTTGCAAAAACACCAGCAGAAAGATGGGGAGAAACTCAAGACTTGGAAGGACCAGCTCTATTCTTAGCTTCTCATGCATCAGACTTTGTAAATGGGCACATCCTCTATGTAGATGGAGGAATACTTGCCTACATTGGCAAACAGCCAAGCTAAAAATCCCGCTTGGTTTTAATGCAAATAAAACGGTAGAGAGAAAAGAGGTTTTTGCAAAAACCTCTTTTCTCTTATTTTATAACCTTCTCCGTTTCACCATCAAACAAATACACACTTTCAAGAGGAATGGAGAAGTTGATATTACTGTCCATCTCAGGCGTTTCATGTGGATCAACTTTTAGAATAGCCTTTTTATCCTGAATATCAACGTAAACGTTGGTGTTATCGCCTAAAAGCTCTGTAAGTTCAACAGAACAATTAATGTGATAAGCATTTTCCTTAGAACCCAGAACAATAGCCTCTGGGCGGAATCCAAAGAAAATTTCCTTACCCTCATGGTAGAATAGGACATCATTGGGTAATTTCTGAGCCAAATCAATATTGTTAGTTCCAACCTGAATATGGCCATCTTTAACAACCGCCTTAATGAAGTTCATAGGAGGTTCACCAATAAAGCCAGCAACAAAAACATTTACAGGATTAAAGTATAATTCGTAAGGAGTCCCTACTTGCTGGATATAGCCTTCTTTCATAACAACTATTCTATCTGCCATTGTCATGGCTTCTGTTTGGTCATGCGTAACATAAATTGTAGTAGCCTGAGTGTTTCTATGAATTTGAGTAATTTCAGAACGCATAGTAACACGTTGCTTTGCATCCAAGTTTGAAAGAGGTTCATCCATTAAGAAAATACCAACTTTTCTGATAATTGCACGGCCTACAGCAACACGTTGGCGCTGACCACCAGATAAAGCCTTTGGAAGTCTATCTAGATACTCTGTAAGACCTAAAATCTTAGAAACATTTTGAACCTTTTCTTCAATGACATCTTCATCTACACCTTGTAAAGTGAGTCCAAAAGCTAAGTTATCATAAACAGTCATTTGAGGATAAAGAGCATAGCTTTGGAAAACCATGGCAACACCCCTATCTCTTGGACTCTTCTCATTAGCCCTAACACCATCAATAAGAAAGTCTCCCTTACTAATTTCCTCAAGACCAGCAATCATGCGCAAAGTGGTGGACTTACCACAACCGGAAGGGCCAACGAAAACTATAAATTCACCTTTCTCAATTTCTAAGTTAAAGTCATGAACAGCATGAAAGCCATTTGGGTAAATCTTATTTATGTCCTTTAATGTTAAATATGGCATGAAAGATCCTCCTTCTTTTTTGCATCCAAGATAATCTTCTTTGCAAACCTTTTCAGACTAATGAAAAGCATATCAAAACCCAAATAGATGAGGCCAAAAGAAATTGGCTCAACACCAAAGGGAACGGTATCAGTTTGTCCTGTAATGGCTAAGATTACAGTATTTATTAAGTTATAAGCCTTTGCCACAAAAAGCATTAAGACAAAAGCATACGCAATATTTAAAACAAGACTCTTGTATCCTTTTTTTGGAAACATCATCCACTTATCATTTGCACCCTCAGTTTCTGCATAAAACCTAAAGATGTTGTTTACAAGAATATCGGTTACAAAACCTAGTGCAATAGATGTCACTACAAATAAATCCAACTGGTTTGGAATGTAAAGTCCAAGACCCCACATGAAAAAATAACACACCATGCCACCAAACCAAAATTTCACAAATAAAGCCTTCACAGCCCCAGGAATGTGAATCTTGGATTTAGTTTTATACCTAGATAGCTCTTCTTTACTATATTCAGGTGTATTTTCCTCAGAAGCAGACACTAGAATATCAACCGCTTTGGTTTTTAAATCATAAGAGTTAATTTCTTCTTGAAAAGCCTTCTTCTTGGACACCTAAAGCCTCGTCTTCACCTACTTGTCTTCACCTACTCTTCATCAATATCAATAGCTTGCATATTGTTATAGCCATCAATATCAATAGAAGTATTAATCTTCTTCAAGAGCTTACTATATACAGGCATGAGAGCCGTCAACACAGAAGAAATCACAAGGAAAATAATATGATTCTTCAGAACTGCAGCAGCCTTTGCAATATAAGCGGTGGAAGTTGTAACTTGAATTGGGTTCTCTTTTCTATATACAGCAGCAAAAATCAAAGACCTATAGTGAATATCACAGAAAATAACAATGCCAACCATCACCGCCATCAAAACTATCATAGTTATATTTGGCTTCTTCCTGCGTGGAAAAGAATTCATATAGCACACAAGGGCCAACATTGAGAACAGCATAGTACAGAACCCGCTAAGTCCCATACCGTGCCCCTGAATCTTTGCAGTTGTATTTGAAATACAAGTCAGATTCAACGAATAATAGATAAACGTCAAACAATACGCAACAAGACCAATCTTTTGAGGATTTCTCTTGATTTTTACAACCAGCTTTCTGATATGCTCCTTAAATCCTTTTCTCTCTGCCATATCAGTTCTCCCCCTTGATAGCCATTGTGGTCTGTTTGTCAAAGAAATGCATCTTTTCAAAGGTAACTCTCACCTCATCTCCTGCCTTGTAATTACACCATCCCCTAAGTTTTCCAGTAATCTTATCATGCGAATCGCCAACCGAGCCCACATTTCCATGCACCAAGGTATTCATTCCCAAATTCTCATTCATGGAAACTACAACCGGCACATCATTGCCATGAACCACGTGCTCAGGACGCACACCAAGCACAATTTCCTTGCCATCATAAGCAGCTAAGAGAGCCCTTTGCTCTTCCTTTAGCCCGATACTAAATCCCTTTCCTTGAAGATGAGATCCTGCAACTTTTACATCATAAAGATTCATTGGAGGCAATCCAATAAAGCTTGCAACAAACAAATTGGCAGGATTATCATACAACTCTAGCGGAGTTCCAATCTGCTGAACATGTCCCATAGACATACAAACAATTCTGTCTGCTAAAGTCAAAGCCTCAGTCTGATCATGGGTTACATAAAGCATTGTAGCCTTCAGGCGTTTATGCAACAGCAAAATTTCACGTCGTGTAGATCCTCTAAGCTTTGCGTCCAAGTTTGAAAGAGGCTCATCAAACAGGAAAACCTTAGGAGTTCTAACAATAGCTCTTCCCATTGCAACTCTCTGTCTTTGTCCACCAGAAAGCTGAGCTGGCTTCTTGTTTAGCTGAGTTGTAAGATTAAGAATTTCAGCAGCAGCAAGAACTCTTGTATGAATAACATTTGGATTTTCTTTTCTCAAAGTCAAGGAAAATGCCATGTTTTCATAAACAGTCATATGACCATAAAGTGCATAGTTTTGGAAAACCATTGCCATATCACGGTCTTTGGCTGGAGCTCTTGTAATGTCTTTTCCATCAAGCAAAAGCTGACCATTGGAAATGTCTTCAAGTCCTGCAACCATGCGTAAAGTTGTAGATTTTCCACAACCAGAAGGCCCAACAAGAACAATCAATTCTCCATCCTTGACATCAAGGTTGAAATCAAAGACCGCTTGAACATTGTTATCATAAACTTTATCTAAGTGTTGTAAACTCAACTGTGCCATCAGTCTCTCCTAACCTCTTTTCCCAAAGTTGACAGATAAGCCTCTAGTCTATTGCTCCTAACAAAGCCAACTATCGCAGAAGCCAAACAGCAAAAACCAGAAAGACACAAATAAATAATGCATCTAACAAATTGAGCTGTCTCCATTACAATTTTTTCCTGCTTTGCTATAGTCACAACCGCTGCATGAGCCCTAGTAGGTATGATAAAAATTCTCACGAATTGAAGTATTCCAACTATTATAAGAAGGTAGCTATATTTCTTATTATACGTTTTAACACCTTCAGAAGATAAAAACACAGCTAACATAAACATCAGATTATATATTACAGAACCACCAACTAAGATGTTGTAGTAGTAGGTACTGACATCGGACTTATATATGCTGACAAAATAAAAGACATCAAATAGGATTGCAAGTATGGCCAAGTTTGAAGATAGCTTGTTCTTCGTGTAGCGCATTCGGTCAACTTGTATAAGTTTATCTTCTGTCATGCCTGCACCTCCTTTTGTTCAGCCTTCATCAGATTAACCTTCCAAATTACGTTGTAAATAAGAAGTCCAACAGCCACAATGCAAAGTCCAAAAATAACATAGTGAATATCGAACCAGAAGGTTGATTCTGTGTAAGTTTTTTTCCAAAGTTTTGCAAATTTAGCCAATGCTTCAAAATCAACAGCCAACCACTGAGCCTTGAAAATCTCAATCTGCACATGTCCCCAAATACAAATAAAGAGGGTCACAAGGGAGTACACTGCGGTTGAAACATAATTTGCAATATAATATTTTCTGCGATTTGAGGTCTGGGTAACAAAAAGGAGACACGCAGCTAGTACCATTACTATAGCAGAAATCAAAAAACTCTTGTTAAAGCCTTGCATATTATAGTAAACAATTGACCCTGGAACCTGTGTCTTTTCAGGATGTTTAGGATCTGTCATAGTTGCATAAAGACTATCATATAAATCTGTCATTATTCCAAGAGAATAAATGAAAACAACTATGCCCATAGCTAATGCAAAATAACAGACAATTTTTTGGAAAAGCATCTGCTTCTTGTACATATCAACTCCTTTTCCAGAGGTTTATACAAAGACCTCTATTGGGGAGGTTCTTGCAAAAACCCCATAAATAGAAACCTATGCAGAGAGCTAAAAACCCTCTGCATAGATATAACAATAATTACTTGCTAATTGTTTTGTAGTAATCCAGAGCACGATCCCATGCTAATGACTTGAGCATTGTATACTGCTCGCCACCCCAAACTTCCTTGACAGTCTTTGCTGTTTCTGCTGCAGAAGAGCAACCATCAAGAGTGTAGCCCTTACAAATCTGGTCAACAAGAATATTTACTTTACCCTTTGATGTTCCAAACTTAGAAGTAAGTTCTGTGTAAGTATTCAGAGTATTATTCTCAACACTTGTGCTTGGGAGAGTTGTAGGAACAGATGTATACCACATGTTATCTTCAATAGCAAGTTCTGGATGCTTGATTGTTCCAAGAGCAATAGCTGTTGAAATCTTTGCGGCTCCTTCCTTACCAACTTCGTGTGTGCACTGATACTCAAAGGCCTGGCTCTTTACGAATGAAAGAGTTGATCCAAGATAATAACGTGCAAAGTTGGTGTAGTTACCCTTTGCGAGCTTCCAAAGTTGTTCATATGTGTAGTCAGAAATAACTGGCATTTCCTGTCCGTTGAAACTAAATGTTACATAGCTACCATCTGCATTTGTCTTGATAAACTCGTCTGGACCATAGCTCATGAGAATCTGACCTCTCTCACTAAAAGCAAGATCAATAAGAGCAAGAGCAGCATAAAGCTTGTTCTGGTCATTACCAACACCAGCCTTAGAAATTGCCCAAGCATCTGTCTTAACTGAACGCCAAGACTCAGTAAATCTCATGTAAACTCCGTTTGCATTTGTTCCATCATACCAACGAGCAACTGGGACCATAACAGCCATGTATTTTTCGCCTTCTTGGAGTTTTGTTGCATTTAGAATTGTCTGTGTCTGGTTATAGTCATAGCTCATGAAACCAAGATCATTTTCTAGCATTGTTTCTGATTTTTCGCTTGAAGAGTCAATAAATGACTTAGAAATAAGACCTTCTAGAGCAAGAGCATGCATTCTCTCCATTGCAAGATAAGTGTCTTCATTCTGACGAGCATCTTTGAGAGAACCATCCGTATCAAAGTACAAGAACTCTTGTCTTGACTCAAGACCACGGACACCAAAAAGAACTCCAGCAAAACGGTAAAGGTCAACTCTTCTCTGTGTATTTGAATCTTCACGAGAGAACAACCCCTGAATGCTGTCTGTACCGTTAAGAGTATATGCGTTAGCAACTACACAACGAAGAAGAGCAACCAATTCGTCTGCGTCCCATGCTGCATCTTGGCCAATGAAAAGATTAGATCTTGTTGTGCCATAATAGCCTGCATATGCTTCATCAATGTATTTTCTAAGCATATTAACTGCTTTTACGCCATCAACTGAACCAGCAGCAAGAGCTTCATTCATCTTAGCAACAATATTTCCAGCTTTGTCATAATTCTTTGTAAGATAAATCACCTTTGTGCCGTCAGCACTGACCGCATCAACCTTAACACTACCACTTGTTGGCATATATGGCTCATAAACTGCAGCTGCAAGAGTTCCACTCTTTTCTGCTGTAAACTCTCCTTCTCCATCAAGAAGCTTTACAACCCAGTCTGTTCTCATAAGAGGCATTCTTTCAATATCATTTACACCATCAAAATATGGAGCAAAGTAAATTGCACCAGTTGATGTATCGCCAACTATTGAAAGACGAACAATTGGGTTAGCTTCAAGATAAGCTTTGAAGTTTGGCATCATATCAAGATATTCAGCAATGTTAACAAAGCTTCCGCTTACGCCAAGCTCATTAAGACCTGTTGCGTTTCCAGAAACCATATCTACTTCAGAAAGACGTTCTTTCCAGTACTCTAGTTCCTTTGTTGCGCTATTGCCCTGATACTTGTCTTCAAACTTAACTCCAAGGATATTCTGAACCTCAACCCAAGTTGGTTTGAGATCTCCAGCGTGATAAGTCTTTCCTGCAAGCTCTAAGCCTTCACCAACAGTATCGGCATCATAGAAAAGGCCAGTCTTTTTACTGTTGTATCCTGTTGCCATTCTAAGAACGGTTCCAGAAGCATAAGAAAGTGTAGCAGTTTCAGTTTGTTCTGCTTGCTGAGTCTCTGCAGGAGTTTCCTGTACTGCAATCTCTCCTGATCCACCTGCAAAAATGGTAGATACAGAAAGAAGAACAATCAACAACATCAAAAATGTTTTTTTCATTTTTTTCCTCCGTATTATTCTAGGCTTTCAGCTGAAAAGCCATCTCGTATATTCTTGTAAAGAAATTATTCTTTAACACCGCCCATATTTACGCCCTTTGCAAAGTATTTCTGAATAAATGGATAGATGATAAGGATTGGAACAATTGAACAAACAATCAATGCATAAATTACAGAGTCAGAAGCAAATACCTCGTCCCAACCTGCCATAGCTTCTGAGTCAGTATATTCTTCCAACTTTAGTCTTATGAAAACCATAAGAGGATGTTCATAAGAGTTAGAAATCATTTGTCTTGCCCAGAAGTATCCATTCCAACGAGAAATACCAAAGAAGAGAGCAACCGTTGCAATGGTTGATTTGCTCATTGGAATATAAACCTTTGTAAGAACTTGGAACTCTGTAGCTCCATCAACTATAGCTGCCTCTTCAATTTCAGATGGAACATTTTCAAAAGCATTACGTAGAAGAATAATATTCATAGCAGCCATTCCCATGGCAATTATTACTAACCATTTGTCATCTGTAATACCAATACCATTAAAAACAGCCTTTGTGTTTAGGTAATTCAAATATTGTGGAACAATTCCGGCGGAGAACCACATTGTAAAAACCAAGAAGAAATTAAAGAACTTTCTAAATAAAAGTCTTCTCTTGGAAAGGGCATAAGCACCAAGAATTGAATAACCTAAAGCCCATATTGTTCCATATAAGGTTATAAACAAAGTGTTTGAGTAAGCATTCCAGAACATGTTGTCTGTAAACATTTCTTTAAAAGCTTCAAATTGAATATCTTTTGGAAAAAGTAGAACTTGTGAATATTCAACAGCCTTTCTTCCACTGATAGAAGAAGAAACTGCATATACAAACGGATAAAGGCAACTTAATGCAAACATTGTCAGAAGTGTGTAGCTGATAATCTTAAAAATAAGCTCTGTAGTCTCAAGCCTTCTTTTCATAACACACCTCCTTAATAAAGCGAAACATTAGAAGCTTTTCTAGCTATAGTGTTTGCCCCAATAACCAAAAGCATTCCAACTACGTTGTTCATCATTTCTGCAGCTGAGGCTATTCCTTTCTCTGCACCTGCAAGGCCATATCTTTGAGCAAACGTTGAAATAACATCTGCAGTTACATAGGTATTTGCATTGTAAAGAAGGAGAACCTTCTCATATCCAATACTCAAAAGAGATCCAATTCTTGTAATCAACATAATAACAATTGTTGAAAGAATACTTGGAAGTATTACATATCTCATCTGAGCCATTTTACCGGCACCATCAATCTGAGCAGCTTCATAGCTTGTTGGTGAAATTGCAATAATTGCAGCAAAGAAGACAATGCTTCCGTAACCTGCTCCCTCCCAAATGCCACTTATTTGATAAATGCTTCTAAAATATTTTGGATCATTAAGAAGTCCAGCATAGGCAGCATCATGAGAAATAAAGCCTAGCTTCTCTAATAGTTGTGAAATTACACCATAATTTGTTGTAAGAGACCCTTGTTTCACTAACATGACTACCAAGGAAGTCATAACAACAGTAGACATAAACTTTGGTAAATATGTCAAAACCTGATAGATACTTCTTGCAATATTTGACCTAATCTCATTGAAAAAG
>CAVEGR010000138.1:0-5333 GCA_963615565.1 Phocaeicola massiliensis
GATTATTCCATTGGTCTATTACTTTATATTCAAGTACATCCCAATTTGGAATGCTCAGATTGCATTTAGAGATTTTATTTCTTTAAAAAGAACTGGTATTACTGGCGGTACTTGGGTTGGACTAGAGAATTTTAAGACTTTCATTGGTTCGTATTATTTCTGGGACTTGATTAGAAATACACTCATGTACAGTTTTGGAAAATTGCTTGTTAGCCTTCCTTTGTCAATTCTTTTAGCTATTGCAATTTATGAATGTACTTGTGCTCCTTTGAGAAAGGTTGTTCAAACACTATCTTATCTTCCTCACTTCCTTTCTTGGGTTATTATGTACGGAATTTTGCTGTCCTTGCTTTCTCCAAGCCAAGGTATACTGAACGATGTTATTAAGCTGTTTGGTGGAACACCTAAGAACTTTCTTACAGATCCAACAGCATTTCCAATCATTGTTATTCTTTCTGATGCATGGAAGGAGATGGGTTGGAGTGCAATTATTTTTATTGCTGCACTTATGGGTATTGATGGAACGCTTTTTGAAGCTGCAACTGTTGAAGGTGCAAATAGTTGGCAGAGAGTAAGATACATTACTCTTCCTTCTATTAAGCCTGTTATTGTTGTTGTTCTTCTCATGAAGATTGGAACTATCTTGGATGCTGGTTTTAACCAGTTATACATGTTGTATAGTCCTGCTGTTTATAGTGTTGGCGATATTATTGATACTTGGGTTTACCGTGGAACTATCAATGGACAGTTCAGTCTTGCAACTGCAGCTGGTATCTTCAAGGGTGTCATTGGTATGACGCTATTGTTTGTTTCTAACTGGGCTTCTAAGAAGTTCACTGAAAATTCTTTGTTCTAAGGAGGTGTGTGAATGTCTAAGAAAAATAATGGAACAGTTGCAGTTAAACTTACAGCTGGAGATAAAGTCTTCCAAATTTGTGTTCGCCTCTTCCTTGCAATTTTGCTTATTGTTATTTTTATTCCTATTTGGAGTACAATTACTCTTTCTTTTAGACCAGCTAGCTATATTGGCTCCTATCTTGAGGGTATGTTCCTTGCTCCTTGGAAGTGGTCCACACTTGCATACAAGGCACTTTTGAGTAACTCGGGTTTTATAAGTGCTTTCATTAACAGTGTAAAAATTACTGTTATGGGTGTTTGTGCAGCTCTCTTTCTTACGGTTCCTATGGCTTATGCTCTTTCTGTTAAGGGGGTACCAGGAAAAAAGGGAATTGTTATTTTTGTAATGATTCCTTATGTGTTCAACATTGGTGTTGTTCCTACTTATTTGTTGATTTCTAAATTGGGACTGGTCAATCATTTAGCATCGGTCTTTTTGCCGGTTGCAATTAATACATATAATATGATTATCATGCGTCAGTTCTTTGAAGGCATCCCAAATGACCTCAGAGAAAGTGCATTTATTGATGGCTGTAATGATATTCAAATCATGTTCAAGATTATTTTGCCACTTTCTAAGGCAATAATTATGACCATTGCTTTGTATTATGCAGTTGCTTTCTGGAATGATTACATGAGAAGCTTGCTTTATTTGCAAAAGAGTTCTCTAAAACCTCTTCCACTTCTTCTTAGAGATATTTTGCTTGGTGCTAGTATGAACGATAACCTGGAAGCCAGTGCCTTTGGTTCTGCTCCTATTGAAGCAATTAAGGCTGCATCTGTCTTTATAAGTGCAATTCCAATGGTTGTTGCTTATCCGTTTATTCAAAAATATTTCACAAAGGGAACTTTGGCCGGTAGTGTCAAAGGTTGATTTTAGTTTTTGCAGGGTGCTTTTGAAATGCCCTGTTATGAGGGGTTTAACCTCAAAAATATATTTGTAATCATTTAAAGGGGGAATTTTAAATGAAGAAAACTCTTATTGTTCTTATTGTTGCCCTTCTTGCTTCTAGCTTTGTTTTCGCACAGGGTGGTTCTGAAGCTAAGACAACAACTACTGGACCTATGACCATTACAATGCTTTATTCTGCAACACAGACTGAAGCTGGTTCTCTTCCTGATGACTGGGCAGGTTATGCTGTTCTTGAAGATAAGCTTGGAATTAAGCTTGAACTTCAGATGCTTCCATCAAACCCAAATGACCAGGATCTCATGGTTAGAGCTATGGCTGCAGCAGACGAACTTCCTGACTTTTTCACATGTTCAAGAGAAGTTTGGGCTGACCTTGCAAAGAATGGCATGGTACTTGATGTAACAGATTATTATGATCTTATGCCTAACAGATGTGCTGTTATGTTTGATAATGCTGCAAAGAATTATGTCACATATGATGGCAGAATTTATGGTTTTGCAACTCCATCTGCAATTTCTGGCAACGAAGGTCTTTTGATAAGACAAGACTGGCTTGATAACCTTGGTCTTTCTGTTCCAACAACTTTGGATGAGCTTTATGATGTTCTTTATGCTTTCACATATAATGATCCAGATGGCAACGGCAAGAACGACACTTACGGTTTTGGTGCTTTCGTAGAAGAAACAGTTTCTTACGAAATCTATCCTGGCCGCCGTTTTGAGCCTTTGATGGGTGCTTTTGGTGTTGAAGGTACTTGGAACATGAGCGCAAGCAATTTTGGTCTTAAGATTCATGATGAGAATTACTATGACTGGATGGTGTTCTTCAAGAAGTGCATTGACACTGGCGTCATTGATCCAAACTGGATGTCATACAAGAAGGATGACTTCCGTGCTGCATGGAAGCAGGGTAAGTTTGGTGTCTTCAGAGAGCAGAACTCTGCTTATGCTAGCCAGAACAACTACAAGCCATTTGACGACAACTTCCCAAATGGTAGCTTTACAGTCATTGATGCTCCTATTGGACCAGACGGAGACCAGTCTGTTGGCCCACGCTGCCAAGGCATGAGAGTTTATGCAATTAATGCCGATGTTTCTGAAGAAAAAGCAAAGAAGATTGTTGAAATGTTTGACTGGATGAGCTATGGCGAAGGTTACCTCCTTTGTGGTTATGGTGAAGAAGGAAAGAACTATATTCTTGATGCAGATGGTCTTCCACAGTCAGATGCAAGTCTTGGTTCACTTGGCTACAATAGTGCAGATGGACAGAAGTACATTCAGCTCAGAAACTGTGCATTTAACTACAGCAATGCTCAGGAAATTGCTCTCCGCTATCCAGCATACATTACAGCAAACTCACAAAAACGCATGAGTGCTGGTGATGTTCTTCTTGAGATGCAGAGCAAGACTTGGACAAATACCCCAGGTCAGAACAGCATGCCAAAGCCAACAAGCACAGACGTAACAACTTTCTATCAGCAGGGTATTGCTGAATTCCTTAACGGAACTAGAGAGCTTACAAAGAGCAACTGGGATGCATTTGTAAAACAGTTTGATGAAATTGGTGGTCTTGCTTGGGAAAAAGAAGGCTATGAGTATGCATTAGCAAACGGTCTTCTTCAGTAACTTATATTTTAATTTCTGATACTAAATGGGGTTGCAGTTGCGCATTGCACGTTGCACGCTTGCAACCCCTTCTATTAAAAACGCAACAAATATGATTGATACAAGAAAATCTATGACAGAACGTATGAGTCTGTCTGCAATGAAAAAATATAATACGGAAAATGCTCCGTATAGTTACAAGTCTTCTATTGTTCTTGAGGCGCTCTATAGAGCTTCTAAGGTTCTTGGAAATGATGAGATGTTCAATTATGTTAATGACATGATTAACTACTACATTCCAGAAGATGGCGTGGTAACAACTTATAAACTTGAAGATTACAGTATGGACCAGGTGAGAATGGGTAATCTTATTCTTGATTTCTATAAACTCACTGGCCAGAAGAAATATAAAACAGCTTTGGATCTGTTCTATAAGCAGCTTCAGGGGCAGCCTAGAACTCCATCCAAGGGATTTTGGCACAAAAAGAGATATCCTAATCAAATGTGGTTGGATGGTCTTTATATGCAGGGGCCGTTCTATGCGTCATATACCAAGGAATTTGGTGGATTGAAAGAATGTCTTGACGATATTACTTATCAATTTGAACTGGTTTATGAGAAGACATTGGATAAAAAAACAGGCCTACTTAGACATGCATGGGACGAGTCTTGCACGCAACCTTGGTGTGATCCTAAAACGGGGCAAAGCCAAGAGGTCTGGGCACGAGCTTTGGGCTGGTATGTAATGGCTTTAGCCGATCTTCTTGAGATTGTTCCAGAAGAAGAAATTTATGAAGGATATCGGGCTAGATTTTTAAGGTTGGCAATGCAGTTAGCTCCTGTGGTGTTGCAATATCAAGATAAGTCAAGTGGCATGTGGTATCAGGTGATGGACAAAGCAGGTGTGGGAGAAAACTACTTGGAAAGTTCTGCTACTTGCATGTTTGTGTACTTTTTTGCCAAGATGAATAGGATGGGATTTTTAGATGAGCCCTACAGAGAGGCTGCTAAGAAAGCGTTTACTGGGTTGTATGAGCATTCTGTGAGCATTGATGAAAATGGTGAGCTATTTTTGCATGATACATGTAAGAGTGCAGGTTTGGGCAGAGCGTCCGAGGATGGCCCGTATAGACCTGCAGATTTTAAGTATTACACAGAAGGTGAACCTAAAGTTTCAGATAACTTGCACGGGGTGGGACCGTTTATATCGGCAGCCTTGGAGCTTGAGTTTCCGGCTCAGCTAAATAAAAAAAGCTATGTTTTTAACTCTGGTGAAGATTTAAATGCAGTATTAAGGGAAAATGCAGGTAAAAAGGCTGTTGTTATTCCTGCAAGGCATTATGAGGTTGGGCCTATTGATGTACCGTCTCATACTCATTTGGTTTTTGAGCCTGGTGCTGTTTTGGATTTTGTGGATGATTTTGAAGCATATCCACCGGTTTATACGCGCTGGGAAGGTGTTTACTGCTGGGCAATGCATCCTTGTTTTCTAATCAATAATGCAAATGATGTTGTAATTGAAGGCTCTGGCATTCTGGATGGCCATGGTCAAAAATGGTGGGATTATATTGCAAAATGGAAGAATGGAGGAAGACCTGCTATACCTAAACTTCCTATTGAGAAGCGTCTTGCGAGTTTGAATCCTAACTATCTTAATGAACCCGGCGGTGGAGGTGGTAGACCTTGTCAGTTCTTGCGTCCGGCTTTGCTTCAGATACTGGATTCTAAGAATGTTAAGATTGATGGTATTACGCTACATGATAGCCCATTTTGGACAGTTCATCCAATAAACAGTACAAATGTATTGTTTAAGGACATTGTTATTAATAATCCTGCTGATTCTCCAAACACAGATGGCATTGATATTGAGTCTTGTGTAAACGTAGATGTTAAAGGCTGCAATGTTAATGTAGGAGATG
>CAVEGR010000139.1:0-5778 GCA_963615565.1 Phocaeicola massiliensis
AGAGTGTTTCTGCTGGTGTTAACCCAATGGGTATTAGACGTGGTATTGATAAAGCAGTTGCTGATGCAGTTGCTGAAATCAAGGCTGAGGCAAAACCAGTAAGCGAAAAAGAAGAAATTACTCAGGTTGCTTCTATTTCTGCTAACAATGATAGAGTTATTGGTGAAGAAATTGCTAACGCAATGGAAAAGGTTGGCATGGACGGTGTTATTACTGTTGAAGAGTCCAAGAATATTGAGACCACAACTGATTTTGTTGAAGGTATGCAGTTTGATCGTGGTTATATTTCAGCTTACTTTGCTAACAACCGTGAGACAATGACTTCTTTGTTGGAAGATCCTTACATTCTTATTTATGACAAGAAAATTTCTTCAATGAAAGAGCTTCTTCCTATCCTTGAGAAGGTTGTTCAAACCGGTAAGCCTCTTCTTATTATTGCAGAAGATGTTGATGGTGAGGCTCTTACAACATTGGTTGTTAACTCTCTCAGAGGAACACTTAATGTTTGTGCAATCAAGGCTCCTGGCTTTGGTGACAGAAGAAAAGCTATGCTTGAAGATATTGCAATTCTTACAGGTGGTCAGGTCATTAGTGAAGAACTTGGCATGAAACTTGAGAGTGCAGAGCTTTCACAGCTTGGCCGTGCAAAGAGCATTAAGGTAGAAAAAGAGAATACAACAATTATCAATGGTCTTGGTGATGCTGCTAATCTTAAAGACAGAATTGCTCAAATCAAGAAGCAAATTGCTGATACTACAAGCGATTATGATCGTGAGAAGCTTCAAGAGCGTCTTGCAAAACTCGCTGGTGGCGTAGCTGTTATCAACGTTGGTGCTCCAACAGAGGTTGAACTTAAGGAAAGAAAGCACAGAGTTGAAGATGCTGTTAATGCAACACGTGCTGCTATTGAAGAAGGAGTTATTCCTGGTGGTGGTGTAGCTCTTGTTCAGGCTGCTAAGAAGATGGAAAGTAATGATCTTTCTACTCTTACAGATGAAGAAGTTATTGGTTACAAGATTGTTCGTAGAGCTCTTGAAGAACCTATGCGTCAGATTGCAGAAAACGCTGGCGAAGATGGTGCTATTATTGCTGATAAATGCAAGAATAGTGAGAAAGGTGTTGGCTATGATGCAAACAGCAATAAGTGGGTTAACATGGTTGCTGCAGGTATCATTGACCCTGTTAAAGTAACAAGAAGTGCACTTCAGAATGCTGCAAGTATTGCTGCTTTGATTCTTACTTCAGAGTGTGCTATTACTGATATTCCTGCTCCAGAACCAGCTCCAGCTCCTGGTGCCGGTGGAATGGGCGGTATGATGTGATAATCCCAAAGGTTTAAAACACCTCATCACAATTAGACAAAAAGGCTACAACAAATATGGTTTATCTGTGTTTGTATGTAGCCTTTTTTCAAGGTTTTGCAAAAACCTCTGTCATTTGACAATTGTTTCACATACGTGTATTCTTACTTGAACACCTAGATATTAAAAGAGAGGTCTTAATATGTATTCATTAATAATGGCTCTTGGTTCTACTGCTAGTACCGCAAGTTCAACTACAGCAAGTACTGGTTCAATGTGGACAACCCTTATCACTTTTGGTCTTATTCTTCTTATTTTCTATTTCCTAATGATTAGACCACAGAAAAAGAGAGACAAAGAAGCTCGTGATATGCTTGCTGCAATGAAGAAGGGAGACAAGGTTGTTACAATTGGTGGAATTAGAGGAACAGTTGCTGTTGTTAAAGAGAGTACTGTTATTATTAAGGTTGATGACAATACAAGAATTGAGTTCAGCAAGAACGCTATCTCTCAGGTCCTAGATAAGAAGCCAGAATCAACTTCATCTTCCAAAAAAGGAAAAGCAGAGAAGGTAGAAAAGGTTGAAAAACCAGCTGAGGTTGAGGCTCCAAAAGAGGCTCAAAAGGCTGAAGCTCCAAAAGAAGAAGCTCCAAAAGCTGAACCTGTAGCAGAAGAAAAATAAGAAAGGTTTGCAAAAACTCAACAAAATACTCCTAGAAAATGGGAGTATTTTTTTTAGGAAATAATTATGATTGTTAAGAAAAGTCCCATTATAGGCTATTGTTATGGTGTTGCTAATACTGTCAAATTGGCATACGAATGTATAAATCTTGCTAACGAAAAAGGGCTTCCTTGTTATAGTTTGGGTAAACTTATACATAATGATGGCGTAGTTTCTTATTTTGAAAAAAAAGGTCTGAAACCAATAAAAACTACAGATGGAAATACTCCTGGAATTGCTCTTATTAGAGCTCATGGGATTAGAGATTGTGATAGACGTGCGTTCCAAGATGCGAATTTTCAGCTTATAGATTCTACTTGTCCAACGGTTTTAAAGAGTGTTAATGCTATAAGAAAGGCTGCAAAAGAAGATAAGACAATAATTATTCTTGGGGTTGAAGGCCATGCGGAGACATTTGGCCTTCAAGGTGTGGAGACTCAAAAGGGCGTTTTGGCAAAAACAACCTTAATTAACTGTTTAGATGATGCAAAAGCTTTGATAGATTCAGACGAAATTAATCCAGAGAAAGAAGTCTTTGTTGTGACTCAAACTACGTTTCCAATGGATGATTATAAAAACATAACTGATTTATTAAAAAAGAGATATAAAAATATCGGTTTTGGGAATCCCCCATGTGCTCTTTGTGAAAAAAGAGAGCAGGTAGGGTATGAGCTTGCGTGTCAGTGTGACTGTGTTGTTGTAGTTGGCGGTTGCAAAAGTGCAAACACGAAGAATTTGGCTCAAGTTGCGGGAAAAAGTGGAAAGCCTGTGTTTCAGGTGGAAAATGCATTGGGAATAGATCAAAAAATGGTGAAAAAATTGAAAAATTATGAGACAGTGGCACTACTTTCTGGGTCCTCAACTCCAATGGAGAGAATTCAGGAGGTAGAACAGGCATTGCAGGCCATATAAAGCCCAAATAAAGCTATATGCATAAAATTGCGTGCATATTGAAAAACCCATGTCATTGGAATACAATCCAAGACAAGATTTATACAGAGATACAGAGGCTAGCCTCTATAAGTTGTGTACAATTCGCATTATGCGTTACAGGAGATAGATATGTCAGAAAAGATCTCTCAAGATGAAAAGCTAAAAATGATTAGGCACTCCATGGCTCACGTCATGGCTGAGGCGGTTCTTGAGGTTTTCCCTACTGCTCAAATTGCAATAGGGCCTTCAATTGAAAATGGTTTTTATTATGATTTTGAGCTTCCAAGAACTCTTACACCAGAAGACCTTGAAACAATTACTGAGAATATGAAGAAGATCATTGCTCAAGGAAAAGAGTTCAAGAGAATTGAAGTTACTCGTGCACAGGCTGCAGAGATGTTCAAAGATCAGAAGTTTAAGTTGGAACTTCTTGATGCTATCCCAGAAGGCGAGACAGTTACAATTTATAATCAGGGTAATTTTACAGACCTTTGCAGAGGCCCACATGTTGCTTCTACAAAAGAACTTAGAGCAGATTCCTTTAAGCTTTTGAGCATTGCTGGTGCTTACTGGCGTGGTGATGAACACAATCAGATGCTCACAAGAATTTATGGTACTGCTTTCACAAATCCAAAAGAGTTGAGAGCGTATCTTCAGTATCTTGAAGATGTTGAAAAGAGAGACCACAGAAGACTTGGAAAAGAGCTTGATTTGTTCAGTCTCCATGAGGAAGCAGGTCCAGGTCTTGTATACTGGCATCCAAGGGGAGCTAGAGTAAGACAGATTATTGAGAATTTCTGGCGTGAAGAGCATTACAAGAATGGTTATGAGATGGTCTATACTCCACATGTTGGAAAGAGCTGGTTGTGGGAGACTTCCGGTCACCTTGGTTTCTATAAGGACAGCATGTATCCACCAATGGAAATGGATAAAGCTGACTATTATGTAAAGCCAATGAACTGCCCATTCCATATTATGATTTATCAAAACAGTAAGAAAAGTTATAGAGATCTTCCTTGCAGATGGGCTGAGCTTGGTACTGTTTATAGATACGAAAAGGCTGGTGCTTTGCATGGTCTTATGCGTGTTCGTGGATTTACACAGGATGATGCACACTTGTTTGTAACTCCAGATCAAATGGATGAAGAAATCATTGAAGTTCTCAGATTCTCACTTTACATGCTTCATTCCTTTGGTTTTAAGGATATTCATGCTTACATTTCAACAAAGCCTGAAAAGTCTGTTGGAGAGCCAGAGAAATGGGAAGCTGCAACTGCAGCTCTTAAGAAGGCTGTTGAGAAAGAAGGTCTTGCTTACGATATTGATGAAGGCGGTGGAGCTTTCTATGGTCCAAAGATTGACCTTAAGATTAAGGATGCTATTGGAAGAGAATGGCAGCTTTCAACAGTTCAGTTTGACTTCAACCTTCCAGAGAGATTTAAGCTTACCTTTGTTGATAAGGACGGCGTAGAAAAGAGACCTTACATGATTCATAGAGCTCTTCTTGGTTCTATTGAAAGATTCTTTGGTGTTCTCTTGGAGCATTATGCTGGGGCTTTCCCACCATGGTTGGCACCAGAGCAGATTAGAATTGTTCCAGTTGGAGACAAGTTCTTTGACTATGCTAAAAAGCTTGAGAAGACTTTCAAGGATGCTGGCCTTAGGGCTACAAGTGATCTTTCTGATGACAGAATGAACAACAAGATTAGACTTGCTGCTAATATGAAGATTCCTTATACCATCATTGTTGGAGAGAAGGAAGAAGCTGGAAACCTTGTTTCTGTTCGTTACAGAGGTGGAAAACAAGTTAATGGTCTTGAAGTTCAGGCTTTCATTGATGAAGTCAATAAGATTGTAGCTGACAAGGCTCAACTGTAATTTGTTGAGGTTTTTGAAGATTTTGAAGATTTTGCACAAAAATCTCGCAACTTTGCAAAATTAGGACATTGAAATGAATAAAAAAGAACTGGAAGCTTTTGCTTCTCTTGAGAAAATGGACAGAGAGGCAACTCTTATAAGACATATTGATGCTGTCCTTGGATATGACTTTGAAACCGTTATGAGTAAAAAAGGTGGAGAAGAAAGAGGAAAGCAAACAGCTTATCTTTCATCTTTGGTTCACAACATTATTGCAGGTCCAAAGATGAAAGAAGTTCTTGATGTCCTTTCCAATGTACAAAATGCCACTGACGAGCAAAAAGCGTTAATTCGTAAGAGCAAGAAAGCATATGAGGATGAGTCCGTTCTTCCTTTAAATCTTGTTGAAGCCTTAAGCGAAGCATCCAGCAATTGCCAAAATCAGTGGTTTGAAGCTAGAAAAAATGGAGATTACAAGACTTTTGCACCATATTTAGAGCGTCTTGTGTCTCTAGTCAAAGAAAGTGCAGAGCTTTCTGCCAACGGCCGCAGTTTATACGATACTCTCCTATATAAATATGACATGGGCTTTAACAGCGCAGAGATTGCTACTCTCTTTGATGGCATGGAAAAAACAATAAAGGCCGTTATGGAGCAGGTAGCTTCATCCCCAAAGCAAGTAACTGAGCAAGATGAGGCTTTCTTGTATGAAAAGTACGACATTGACAAGCAAAAAGCCTTCTCAAATCAGGTCCTTACAGATATGGGCTTTGAATTTGACCGCTCTTCAATTGGCGTAGTAGCCCATCCATTCACCTCCACAGTAGGTGTAGACGATATTCGCATCACAACTCGCTATGAAGACCCAAACGTCACCTCCCAACTTTTCACAATAGTTCACGAAGGTGGCCATGCAATCTATGAAATGGGCGCCTCTAACGGTTGGATTAAGGGCACTTCACTTGG
>CAVEGR010000140.1:0-13587 GCA_963615565.1 Phocaeicola massiliensis
TACTTAAGGAACTATCTAATGCATTAGATTTTACCTCTCAAAGAAATACTCTAGCAGTTTATGCAAATGTTTGTCTAATTCTTGAAGGTAATAATCTTGTAATAAAGGCTACAGACCAAAAGATGAGTTATGTATCTGAAATTACTGTTCAAGGATTGGAAGATGGTTCTACAACAGTTATTTGCGATAAGTTTTTGGAGATAGTTAAAAATCTTCCTGAAGATGAAATTTCATTTGAAGACAAGAACGATAAACTAACAATTATACCTGAAAATAATAAAATAGAATTTAAGTTGAGAACTATAGAGGCATCGGCCTTTCCTAATTTAGATTTTGCAGAGGAGAATTCATTTTTCAAAGTTCCACAAAAAGATTTCACTGATATGATTAATCAAGTTATCTTTGCAGTAAGTGATGACGAATCAAAGTTTGCAATGACTGGTGCACATTTGGAGAAAGATGGGAATTCTCTTATTTTAGTTACAACTGATGGCAGAAGACTTTCCTATATTCGTAGAAGAATTGATGGAGAAATTCCAGATTTTGTTGGTGCTACCATTCCAAGTAAGTTTTTACTTCTTGTAAAAAAACTCGCAATTGGTGAAGGGGATTTTGAAATTAGTGTTGGTTTAAATACAATTTCAATTAGATTTGGAAGTTGTATAATTTCTTCTAATCTAATTAAGAACGAATTTCCTGCATTCAAAAGAGTAATTCCAGAAAAACAGAAATATTCATGTATTGTAAATATTGAAAGCCTTTCCAATGCACTTAAGAGAGTATCTTTACTTGTTGAGAATAAATATAAAAAGGTAGTTTTAGATTTTTCTGAGAATAAGTTATCAATTTATTGCAATGAGAATGAAGACAGTGCTGGAAGAGAAGAGATTGATTGTATTTATGATGGAGAACCTTTGAAAACAGCAATGAATTTCACGTATTTGCTTAGCCCTTTAAAAGTAATGGATGGCACTGATGCAAAAATAGAATTTAGCGATATTGGAAGACCATTTACACTAAAAGCAGAGCCAGAAAGGGATTATCTACATGTGATAATGCCTATGAATTTAAATTAACTAAATGCTAATAAAAAGTTTATCACTTAGAGGTTTTAGAAACCTTATTAATTGTGATATTGATACTTCTTATAAACAAATAATTCTCAAAGGGGAAAACGGTCAAGGAAAGACAAACCTCCTTGAGGCTATCTATCTTTTATGTTATGGATCCTCTTTTAGAACTCAAAATTTAAGAGAAGCTATTAAGCATGGGGAAGATTATTTTCTTATAAAATCGATATTTGAAGATAGCTTAAATTTAGAAAGAAAAGTTGAGATTTCTTTTATAGAAGGAAAAAAGAAAATCAAACTTGATGATAGAGAAATTAAAGATAGAAAAGACTTAATATACAGCATTCCTTGTATTGCATTTACACATGATGACATTTCTTTTATTAGAGGAGAACCAGAAAATAGAAGACGTTTTTTTGATCAAACAATGTCTATGTATGATCCTTCTTTTTTTGATGATTTAAGAAGATATAAGTTAGTACTAAGACAAAGAAATGCATCAATAAAAGAACAAAAATATTCTCTTTTAGATATTTATGATGAAAAACTTGCAGCTTATGGTATTCCAATAATGAAAGCACGCAGAGCTGTAATAAATTCTTTTTCAGCAATTTTTCCTGATATTTACAATGCAGTTTCTCTAGAAGATAGAAAAATTGAAGTTAAATACAAATCTTCATGGGATGAATGTATGAGCGAAGAAGAAATTATAAATTTTCTTGGCCAGCAAAGAGAATTAGATATAAAAATGTCTACAACAACTAGTGGACCGCATAGAGATAGATTTATTGTAACTGATTCTCATGGTCCTTTTGTTAATACTGCATCTACAGGACAAATGAGATTAGCCTCTCTAGTTTTTAGGTCTGCACAGGCTGTTTTTTATAGACAAAAGACAGGCCTTAATCCTGTTTTTTTGATTGATGATGTCTTATTAGAGTTAGATGCACCAAAAAGAGCACGTTATCTTTCATATCTGGGACATTATAATCAAGCTTTCTTTACTTTTTTACCTGAAGAAAAATATTTTGGTTCTTTCTTTGATTTAAGTGATGGATGTTCTAAAATATACAAAGTTAAGAATGGAAAAATTGAAGATGAATAATAAATATAAAAGAGACAACTATGAAAGTCTTTCTCCTGAAGATCCTGTAGATAGTGGAATCTACATAAGTAAAGTTTTTGAAAGATTTGGAATAGATATTAATTCTCCAGAAGTACAACTAAGTATAAGATGGTCTGATATTATTGGTTCTGATTTAGCAAAGGTTATCTCATATGAGAAAATAATAAATGATGTTTTATTCGTTGTTTGTAAAAATTCTTCATATGCTAGTTTTGTGAAATTAAATTCTAAAGATGTTATAAAAAAAGTTGATTCAGCATTTCCTGAATTAAATGTAAAAAAATTAGTGGTGAAAGTTTCACCTTATGGAAATTATGGGAGGTCTTAAATGGTAGAAAGAACATTTATTGCAATTAAACCAGATGCAGTTCAAAGAGGACTTATTGGAAAAATAATAGCCCGTATTGAGGATAAAGGTTATAAAATTTTGGCATTGAAGATGATTCAGGTATCTGATGAACAAGCAGCTAAACATTATGCTGAGCATTTTGGAAAGCCATTTTATCCAAATCTTGTAAAATTTATTACAAGTGCTCCAATTGTTGCTATGGTTATAGAAGGGGAAGATTGTATTTTAGGTATGCGTCAAATTATGGGTAAAACTAATCCTTCTAATGCAGATGTTGGAACTATCCGTGGAGACTTTTCTCCTGAGATGAGTTTTAATGTAATTCATGGTTCTGATAGCCCAGAAAGTGCAAAAAGAGAAATAGACATTTACTTTAAATCTGAGGAGATATGTGACAAGTGGCAAACTGCTTTTGAGATTCTAAAAGAAAAGATGTCTGAGTAGTAGCCCTTGACCAAAATTGTGCATAAATTTATACTCAATTGCTCAGTGAATATACTAGCGTTAACGAAAATCCCGCTTTAAGCGATATATATGGAGATATACCATGAGTTACAAAGGCAAAAGAACATACCAGCCAAGTAAAGTTAAAAGAAACAGAAAGTTTGGTTTCAGAGCACGTATGGCAACCAAGGGTGGTCGTCTTGTTTTAGCAAGAAGAAGAGCAAAGGGCAGACATAGTCTTTCCGTCTGTGATGAAAAGAAGCCTTACTAAAAAACAGATAATCAGATTTAAAGCAGATATTGACAATATTTTCAAAGCAGGAAAAAGGTATTCTCTTTCCTGTTTTAAGTTATGTGTTGTAGAGAACAATTTTAACTACAGTAGAGTTATTGTCATTCCTGCTAAACACTATGGCAATTCTGTCCAAAGAAATCTAATTAGACGTCAAGTTAAAGAAATTTGGCGCTTAAACCAAGATAAAATAAAAAAAGGACTTGATATAGCCATTGTTGTATACCCTGGCAAAGACTTGGCTTATGAAGAAAAAGAACGAACATTGCTTAATCTCTTTGTTAAAAGTAGCTCTCTAGAAGTCTAGGGGGCTGAATTTGTATTTACTTATACAGTCAAGTTTTCTCTGCCACCTATTTTAGCTTTTTAGGAGCCAAGTATGGATGGAAAATCAATATTAGCAGTAGTACTTTGCGTTGTTGTTATTTTTGTAAGCATGTTCATTCAAACAACATTCTTCTCAACTCCAACTACAACAGGTGCTACTGATACAGCTCAGACAACTGAAGAAATAAGCCAACAGAAAACTGCACAAGTTATTACGCCGGTTGAAGATAACAATACTACAGACACTTTCGTCTATGAAACCGATATCTTTGAAATAACTTTTGACCCAGTTGGTGCAAGCATTAAGTCTATGATTATGAAAGACCATGCAAATGCTGATGGTCAGCATGTTGATCTTGTTTTCAGGGGAGAAAATGATCATAACGCCTTTCTTATGTATTGGGGAGATGATTTAGAAACTCCAATTCTTGATACTTATGCTTATACTGTTGGTGGTTCAAAAATAGTCTTTACTCATGACTATAAAGATGAGAGTGGAAATCTATTTACAGTACAAAAGACATTTGAATTCAAAGATAGTGAATATCTGTTTGCTGTTTCTGTTGATATTATTGGTGATTCTTCATTTGAAGGTTTGTCAGATGGTGATTATGCATACACAATTGCGTATGAACCACAGGTAGGCCCTTCATTTACACAAATGAAGAATAACAACTATGACTATAGAAGAGTTTACATCAATGAGTACAAAGATAACGGGAAAACAAAAAAGAGAACTGTTAGTTTGTCTTCAGGTGGAAGTTATGAGACAACAAGCAAGCTTAAATGGATAAGTCTTACAAGTAAGTATTTCACCGTTATTGTAGCTCCAGAGAGTAATGTATCGTATAAATACAGTGCATTACAAAATACAGATGGAGATATTGCTCAAACAAATGGTATTTATCTGTCTAGACCATCTACAGATGCTTCATCAAGTGATACTGTTTATTTCTACTGTGGTCCGCAGCTTAAGAAATATCTTGGTTCATATTACAGTGGAACAGATAATGCTTGGGGTTTGAGAGATCTTAACTTAGATGATGCCATGGAAAGTGGCTCTTGGTTAGGTTGGCTTGAAACAATTCTTAAGTGGATGCTTAATATCCTTTATAAAGTTATTCCAAACTACGGTGTTGGTATCATTCTTCTTACTATTATTCTCAAGCTACTTTTATGGCCACTTTCAAAAAAGAGCACGCAGTCTACAGCAAAAATGGCTGCTTTGAATCCTCAATTAGAAGAATTAAAAATCAAGTACAAAGACAATCCTCAGAAGCTTAATCAAGAAACAGCTGATCTTTATAAGAAGGAAGGTATTAACCCAATGGGTGGATGCTTACCTATGCTTATTCAGTTTCCAATTCTTATAGCCTTCTATGGATTGTTGAATAAACACTTTGAACTTAGAGGAGCTATGTTTATTCCAGGATGGATTTCAGACCTTTCTGTTCCAGAGACAATAGCAACACTTAGTTTTAATATTCCTTTATTAGGTTCAGAGATTCACCTTTTGCCTATTCTCTATACAGTAAGTATGATTTTCTCAATGAAAATAGCAAATGGCCAGTCTAAGAACACCGCCCAAGGTGGAACAATGGCGTTTATGACTTATGGAATGCCAATTTTGTTCTTCTTTATTCTTTACAGTGCACCGTCTGGATTACTTTTATACTGGACTGTAAGTAACCTACTTTCAATTATTCAGCAGATTTACGTGAACAAGGTTGTGAAGAAGAGACCAGTAAAAGAAGAAAAGAAAGAAGAAAAAGTTCCTGAAGCAGTAAGAAAATATCAAGAAAAGTTGAAGAAAATTGAGGAAGATAAAGCAAGAGCTGAAAAAGAGGCTTCCAAAAATTCAAAGAAGAATAATAAACAGGGGAAATAAAATGACAAGAGATTTTGAAGGTAAAACAGAACAAGAGGCCATCAATAAGGCTGTAGAAGAACTTCATATTGAGAGAGAAGATTTTGATGTAGAGATTCTTGATAACGGAAGAAGAGGACTCTTTAAGAAGACAAACGTAAAGATTAGAGTACACATTGATACAGATGAAGAGGAAGAAGAGCCAGAACTTCCAGTAGATACTTCTCCTGTAATGGAAGAAAAGGAAAATGAGATTCCAGAAGAAGCAGAAGAAGATGAGGAAGAAGAGGTTACTTTAGAACCAAATGAAGAACTTGAGAAGCAAGTTTGTGCCTTCCTTAAAGGTGTTATTGAGCATATGGGTTATGAAGCAGAGGTAAGTGTTGCTTCAAGAACTGGAAGAAAGGTTAATATTACAATTGAAAGTGAAGATTCTAATATTATTATTGGAAGAAAAGGAAAGAATCTTGATGCTCTTCAAATTCTTGCTAATGTTTTTGCTGGTAAGATTGATTCTGAAAGAAAGATTATTGTTGATTCAGAATCATACAGAGTCAGACATGAAGAGCAAATCATTAAAAACGCTTATAAGGTAGCTCAGATTGTAAGAAAGACTGGAAGATCTCATCTCTTAGAGCCAATGAATCCGTATGAAAGAAGACTTGTTCACACAGCACTCAATGATGTTACAGGTATTGAAACAAAAAGTGAAGGCGAGGGTCTTTATAAGCAGGTACGTATAATTAGCAAAAAAAGACGCTATCACTAAGTAATATGGAAAGGAGGTTTTTTGCCAAAACCTCATAAAAAATAGACTGCTACAAAAATCTTCAAAAGACCAAGTAGCAGTTTTTTTTGCAATTGAAAGCAAAAACTTTGACTGATTTTTTAATAGTTTTCAAGCATAGATCTTAATTCTGCTGCTTTTTCTTGAGAGAATTGAGCTCCTGTTTGTTTTATTATTTGTCCTGCAAGAGTTGAGGCAATTAGGCCACATTCATTGATATCAAGACCTTTGCATTGGCCATAGAGAAAGCCTGCAGCATAAGTATCTCCAGCTCCAGTTGTATCAACTGGGGTTTCTGGTCCCATAACAGGAATCTCGTAAATTTTTCTATTGTGGCTTATGTATGATCCTTTTTTTCCATTTTTAACAATAGCAGTTTCACATAACTTTCCCATGCTTTTACAACATTCGTAAGGGTCATAGTTATCAAAAAGCATGCGAGCTTCTTCTTTGTTTGCAAAAACAATATTACAACTTTCTTTAATAAGTTCTAAGAAAGAATCTCTGTATCTTCCAACAGCAAAAGGATCTGCAATATCAAATGAAATTTGAACACCATTGGCTTTTGCTATTTTGATTGCTTTTCTAATGGCGGCTTTTTGGCCTTCTGTATCCCACATATAGCCGGTGAAATGGAAAAATTTTGCATTCCTTACTTCCTCTTCACAGACATCTTCTTCAACATAATCCCTATTTGCTCCCAAGTAGGTATTCATTGTTCTTTCTGAGTCTGGAGTTATTAGAATAATTGAAGAGCCTGTCACATTTGAAGAAATAGCAAGATTATCTTTTACACCTAAAGAAGCAAGACGCTCCTTGTAGATTGTTCCGTATTCATCTTGGCCAACTTTTCCACCTAAAGTGGTTTCAATGCCCATTGCAGCAAGAGTGATGACAGTATTAGGACAGGAGCCACCACAAGAGAAGCGAGGCTCCTTCTTTGTTTTGATAAACTCAGTTAGCTCTAGCCTCTTTTCAAGAGTTATGAGATTCATAGTACCCTTGTAGAGGCCAAGCTTTTCTAAATCTTTATCTTCAACATTGACTATAACATCAATTAAGGGATTGCCAATTCCGTAAACCATGCAAACAGTTTAACCTTTTGTGGCCTACAGTTCAATTAAAATTGACAATGCAAGGATCGTAACCTTCTGGAGCTTCATAACCCAAAAGTTCAATACAGGTTGTGGCTATACTGCTTATTCCAAGTCCTTGTGCAAGCTCTGTCGAATACTCACCATTGTAGCAAGGGTCAAAGAGAATGCAAGGAACAGGGTTTAGGCTATGGCTTGTTTTTGCCTTTGGTTCTCCATTAGCTTTAAGCATTGGTTCTCCTTTTTTGTTGTGCTCAACCATGTCATCGGCATTGCCATGGTCAGCTGTGATGAGGAGAATGCCACCTGCTTTGCGGACAGCTTCTTCAATTCTGCCAATTTGGAGATCCAGGCCCTCCATGGAGCAGACAACTGCTTCAAAGACGCCTGTGTGGCCAACCATATCGCCATTTGGGAAGTTCATTTTGATGAAGTCCCACTTGCCACTTTCAATTTCTGCAATGACCCTATCTGCAATCTCTGCACATTTCATCCAAGGACGTTGCTCAAAAGGAACGATATCTGAAGGAATTTCCACATATTCCTCTAGTTTGTCATCAAATTTACCACTCTTGTTTCCATTAAAGAAGTATGTGATATGTCCAAATTTTTGGGTCTCAGAGATGGAAAATTGTTTTACGCCACATGCACAAAGGTATTCTGCCATGGTTCTGTCAATTGCTGGTGGATTTACCAAGTACTGTTTTGGAACATGAAGATCTCCGTCATATTCCATCATGCCTGCATATTCAACGTTTGGGACTCGTTTTCTGTCAAATTCTTTGAGTTCTTTCGCTTCAAAAGCTTTTGTAATTTCAAGAGCTCTGTCTCCTCTGAAGTTGAACAAAATTACACTATCATGGTCTTCTATTGTTCCAACAGGTTTTCCGTCTTTTGCAATAACAAACGGAGGAAGGTCTTGGTCAATAGCTCCAGTTTCATTTCTTAATGTTGTAATTGCATCATGTGCGTTGTTAAAGTATCGGCCTTCACCAAGAACGTGTGTTTCCCATCCTTTTCTAACCATATCCCAGTTTGCGTTGTAACGGTCCATTGTAATGACCATTCTTCCACCACCGGATGCTATTTTAGCATCAAAGCCATCTGTAGAGAGGCCTTCAAGGAATTTTTCAAATGGGTCAAAGTAATCAAGAGCAGATGTTTCTCCAACGTCTCTTCCATCAAGAAGAGCATGTACTCTTACCTTCTTAACGCCTTCTTTCTTTGCTTCTGTTATCATGTCCATGAGGTTCTTGATATGGCTATGAACGTTGCCATCACTCAAAAGACCAATGAAATGAAGAGTAGAATTATTGTCTTTTACATTGTTAATTAACTTTTTCCAAGTTGCTCCTTGGAACATCAAGCCACTTTCAATAGAAGAAGCTACAAGTTTTGCACCCTGTGCAAAAACTCTTCCACAGCCCATTGCATTGTGACCTACTTCTGAGTTTCCCATGTCTGCATCTGATGGAAGGCCAACAGCAGTCCCATGTGCCTTAAGTTTTGTCCAAGGACATGTTTTCATGAGCTTGTCCAAATTTTTTGTCATTGCCTGTTTGACGGCATCTCCATCTTCATACTTTCCAAAGCCAACGCCATCCATTATGAGAAGAACTACTGGTCCATTTCTCTTTATTTTTCCTGTTTTTGCAAGTTTTTCAACCATGTTTTTATCCTCTAAATATGTCTTAAATATACCGATTGTTCATTTAATGGTAAAGAATTTGGTCCTCTTTTGGTCTTTCTTTAAAGGGGCTTTGTTGCCTCTTTAAGATAGTCTAAAGAGCTTTCGTCTACCATGTCACAAAGAACATCATAAACCCATTGATGATAGTCGTTAATCATTGCAATTTCTGATTCAGAGAGCATGTCTTTACAAATAAGATCTCTTTCATAAGGACAGGCTGTTAATGTCTCAAAAGTGTAAAATTCTCCAAATTCTGTGGTCATTGCCTCAGTTACGGCTATCAAATTCTCAATTCTGATGCCATGTCTACCTTCTTTATAAAGGCCCGGCTCATCACTTACAACCATGCCTTTTTCAAGTGCAACAGGGCGGTCTTTACCAAAGTTTGCAGAGATTCTTTGAGGGCCTTCATGAACGCTAAGTCTAAAGCCAACACCATGGCCTGTACCATGGAAATAGTTCATTCCTTTTTGCCATAGATATTGGTGCGCAAGAATATCAAGCTGAACACCTGTGGTGCCTTTTGGGAAAACCTGTGAGCATAATGCTAAGTGTCCCTTAAGGACAAGTGTGTAATCTTCTTTTTGTTCTTGTGTTGCTTCTCCAAAGAGAAGAGTTCTTGTGATATCGGTTGTTCCACAGGTGTACTGTCCACCAGAATCCAGTACTAAAAGGCCGTTGCCTGTTATTGTTTTATCTGTCTCTTCTGTTGCAGAGTAATGAACTACAGCACCGTGATCTCCAAAACCTGCAATTGTTGAGAAGGAGGGGCCTAAATATTCTTCCTCTTCTGCTCTTTCGTCTTCCAATGCTTGAGAAATTGTTAGCTCTGTGAAATCATATTCATTTCTTTTTACCATTGCTAAGAAGTTAACAAGAGCCACTCCATCAAGGATGTGTGCTACTCTCATACCTTCAAGTTCTGCATCATTCTTGCATGCTTTAAATGTTGTTGAATACTCAAGTCCTTCAGAAAGTTTTACATTTTCAGCTTTATCAAGGGCATTTTTGAGTTTCATGTTGATTCTGTCTGGATTAATTCTGACTGTGCAATCTTTGAGTTTTTCAAGCTCTGGGACAATTTCTTCATAATCAAGAACCTCAAAAAGATTGGGCTGTACAGAAGTGAAGCGCTGGATTGGTGTAAAAAGTTTGACGCTGTCTGGGCCAATTAAGAGGTGGGAGACAAAGACTGGAGTGTCGTCAATGTCGCGACCTCTGAGGTTGAGAAGCCAGGCAATATCGTCAAGGCTAGAAATGAGAAGGTAGTCTTCTTTGTTTTCTTTGGCCTTTTCACGCATTCTTGCAATTTTGTGTGCAGCGCTTTCGCCACAGATTTCGTCATCCATTTTTTCTACTGGGTATTCTGGCATTGGTGGTCTGTTTGTCCAGATTTTGTCCAGAAGATCGTCCATTGCTACAATGCAAATGCCATTAGCTTCATATGAGGCCTTCTCTGAAACCATCAGAGTCTCTGCAGAAATGCCAACTTTTTCTCCATTTTTAAAGTTTTCTTTCAAGAAAGTAAGCGGACTTGTAGCTTCTGGTCCGTCAACCTTCTTCATTTCAAAAAAAGTGCCTTGGATTTGCTCTGCACATTGCACAAAATAGCGAGAATCTACCCAAATTAGAGCTTTTTCTTTGGTGATGATTACGGTTCCTGCGCTTCCTGTGAATCCACTAATCCATTTTCTAGACTGCCAGCGGTCGCTGACATATTCGCTTTTGTGAGGATCTGTTCCGTTAATGATCCAAGCACTGAGCCCGTTTTTTTCAAGCTCTTCTCTAAGAAGAGTTACTCTGTCATTTACTTTCATTTCTTTTTCCTCTTTTTGACCTTATAAATGATTGGCTGTGATTTTTTTGCATAAACAATGAAAAAGATTCCTGCAAGAATCATGATAAAGCAGAGAATCTGTCCCATTGAAATATTAAAGAAGGATTTGAATAATGCAACTGGTTCAGATTCTTTTCCAAGTTTAATAATAAAACCTAATTGTTCATCTGGTTCTCTGAAATATTCAAGAAAAAATCTAATAATTCCATAGCCTAAAAAATAGGCTCCTGTTACAACTCCAGGACCGTGTTTTGTTTTGTTTTTGTTTGCAATTGGTTTAACAATGAACCAAATTATTAAAAATAAAAAGATACCTTCAAAGAATGCTTCATAAAGCTGGGAGGGATGTCTTGGAAGGTTAACAATATCCCCATATGTGTAGGATAGGCCAATTTTATCGGCTATTTCTCTAACCCAAGATATTGTTGTTGAGAAAGAAGGGGCATCCGGAAATATAATGCCATAAGAAGTACCTGTTACTCGGCCCCATAATTCTCCATTGATAAAGTTTCCAATTCTTCCAAGTGTATACCCTAGTGGAATACCTGCAATTACTGTGTCAGCTAAATCTAAAAGCGGATAATTGTACTTTCTGCTAAATAGCCAACCTCCAAGCAAAGCTCCAATTACTCCGCCATGATAGCTCATTCCGGGAAGGCCTATAAATTGGCCATTTCTAAATGGCCAAAAAATCATCCATGGATGTGTCCAGTAATAAGAAGATCCTTCGTAAACTAAAGTAGAAAATAGTCTGGCTCCTATTAAGAGAAAGCCAATAACGTAGCAAAATAAATTTAAAGACAAATCAGAGTCCATGTAATTTAAAGCGCCGTGATTGCATTGGTATCTAAAAAGAGCATAGCAAATTGAGAAGGCAAAAACGTACATCAAGGCATACCATCTTATAGGAAGAAAAGATACAACCTGTGGAGAAATCCATTTTGGGAAGTCTATGTACATCAACATAATCTGAGTCTATCACAAACATAAATTATGAGAAATATGTTTTTTCCGTGTCATTCAAGGAAAGAAGTTACGTTTTCCAAAAAATGTAGTATATTGCAGGCATGAAGAAAACAATAGTTTTAGTTTTAGTTTTTGTGGTTGCTCTTTGTAGCGTTTTTGCAAATGGAACAGAAGAACAGATGATTTTTGAGAATATTCTTAGAAATCAACAAAATCAAAACACTACTAGCACTACTACAAAAACAAATAGTGCGGTAACCAAGCAGTACACGAATACGTCTTCTGCTATGAGTTCACAAATCATTTCTAGAGACATGGATTCTCTAGAAAGACTGTATCAGTATGTTAATAAGTATTACCTCTTTGACATAGATTATGATGCAGTATACGAAGCAATGGCAACAGCCTTATTTGATGCATTGGACGATAAGTACACTTACTACATCACGGCAGACCAATCAGAGGAATACTCAGAAGAGATTTCAGGAGAATATGGAGGACTTGGAATCTATTTCTCTAAGACATACACAGAGTATCAAGATGACAATGATGAAAGCACACTGTACTGTAACATCACCCAGGTTTTCCCTAATACTCCAAGTTCAAAAGCTGGTCTTAAGGCTGGAGACATGATTACTCACATTAATGGAGAATCTGTTGTTTCCATGTCTGCTAATGAATGTGCAGCTAAGATGAAAGGGGAAGTTGGAACTACAGTTGAAATTACAGTGCAGAGAAAGACTTCTTCGTTTACTCTAACACTAACACGTGCAAAGGTAATAGTTCCAACCGTTGAGTATGGTATGCTTGACAATGGAGTTGCTTATCTTAGAATTACAGAATTCTCACAAAATACACTTAGTGCAGTAGAAGAAGCTTTGGATAGCCTAGAAGAAGACGGAATGACAAGTCTAATCATTGACCTTAGAGATAATCCTGGCGGAGATGTTGATGTAACTTTATCTATTGCAGACTTGTTCATCAGTGGTTCAGAACTTCTTTCTGTCTCTTATAAAGATTCTTCACAAAATGTTACTTATGTGGCCAGTGAAGGAACTACGGTTGATGAAGATGTTAAAATTGCAATTCTAATTAACGGTGGAACAGCAAGCTCCGCAGAAATTCTTTCTTCAACAATGAGAGATAATGGAAGAGCAACGCTTTTTGGTACAACTTCATATGGAAAGGGCATTATGCAACAAATTTCTTCATTTGGTGATGGCTATACTTCTGTAACAATTGCAAGCTTTGTTCCACCAAGTGGTAATGCAATTCACGAGGTTGGTGTTGAGCCCGATGTTGTTGTAGAGGCCGTTACCGTTGAAGATGAAGAACTAGAGGCATATACAGAGCTGGTTAATGGAACAGAAATATCGGACTTTGTTAAAGCCAATCCAGATTTTACAGATGCAAACGTTGAGAAGTTTGTAAATCAGTACAAGAATACAGGTCTTAGAACAGAAGTTCTTCAGATTCTTGTGAGAAATGAATATTACTCTGAGATGGATGCTGAAGATAGACCTATTGCAGATGTTAAATACGATAATGTTTGCAAGGCAGCTTATGAGTATCTTACAAGCAATTCAAAGTAATTTAACTTAGAGGATTTTCTAGGGGTAGGATAGTGTCCTACCCCTTATTTTTTTAAAACATAAAAATTTTAGTATTTTCTGTATTTAAAAAGAAAAAGCAAGAAAAAGCAGACATTTCTACATACACTAATGCACAGGTTATGCAC
>CAVEGR010000141.1:0-3985 GCA_963615565.1 Phocaeicola massiliensis
ATTAAGGGCACTTCACTTGGAGAAGGCGTCAACATGGCTTTCCACGAAAGTCAAAGCCGCCTCTGGGAAAACCTAGTTGCACGCAGTCCTCAATTCTGGGAACATTACTTTCCAATCTTCAAAGACTACTTTCCTGCTCAAACCAAGGGAGTTGAATTTACATCCTTCATGCGCGCCATCAACCGCGTTAAGGCCGATGACATTCGCGTTAATGCAGATGAAGTCACCTACGGTCTTCACATAATCCTACGTTTTAGGCTTGAAAAAGAGCTATTTGACGGAAATCTCACTGTTGCAGATCTTCCTTCCGCTTGGGATGAGATGTCTCTAAAACTCTTAGGTAAAAAGCCAGATAACATGCAAAGTGGCGTTCTTCAAGATGTTCATTGGCCAGGCGGTATGTTTGGATATTTTCCATCATATGCTTTGGGCAATCTCATAAATTCTCATGTTTGGAATTTCATGAAAAAGGATTTAGATGTGGATAGTGCAATGAAAAGTGGCCATTTATATGAAATTAAAGATTATTTGACAAATAAATACTATAAATATGGAGCAATATATCCTGCAAACAATCTAATTGAAAAAGTCACAGGAACAAAACTAGATGCTTCATATTTTGATGTTTATCTTAAAGAGAAATATAAAAATCTCTTTTCATAAAGTAATGCTGGAGAAATATCATGAATCTTCCTAATAAATTAACAGTTACAAGATTGGTTTTAGCACCATTTTTCTTTTTGTTTTTCTTTTCTGCTGATGTAATTAAGGGATTATCTCCTATTGTCTATTCTGTAGTTTTGGTTCTCATTTATGGAGTTATGGAGCTTACAGACTTACTGGATGGAAAGATTGCAAGAAAAAGAAAACTTGTTACAGATCTTGGCAAAGTAATGGATCCATTTGCAGATGTCATGAGTCATCTTACATTCTTTACCTGCTTTCTAGCCTGTGGAATAATGCCAGTTTGGGCTTTTATTCTGATAGTTTGGAGAGAATTTTCTCAATCTTTTACTAGAATGTTAATGATGGGAAAGGGAAAAGCATTGGCTGCAAATATTTTTGGTAAAGCTAAGACTTGTCTTTATGCTTTATGTAGTGTTTTAGGTATTGGCCTGAGAGTTTGTCAAATAATTGCTATTGATACAAAGTTTCTTGCCACCTTTAGCACAGTCATGAATGTTTTGTTTGCTTTAGCTGCTTTTGCTTCTGTTGTTTCTTATCTTATATATATAAAGGGCATAATTGACAGCAAGGCTCTCAGGTCAATGACGCGCTAAACCTCTATACTATGTTCTTTCAGATATTCATAAACAAAGTTTGGAACAATGCTTTTTATTTTTTCCCAATTGTCTTGAGAAAGTGCTTCTCTGACCATTGAAGAAGAGATGTACTTATCTCCAATACGTTTTCGTTCTGCTACTTTTAGTTGAATGTTTGAATTCTTACTTTCTTGGCGTAATGCATTAAGATGCATTTCAGACATCTCGTCTCTTGGCTCATCTCCTACAAATCTTGTTTTTATGCCAAGTTTTGGTGCTATTTCTTGGAAAAATAGCTGAGAGTCAAGAAGTGCATATAGGTGCATTCTTCCTTTTTCTTCTGTGCTCCAATCCTTAGGAAATGAATTTCTTCCAACTATCGCTGGTCCTGCAGGCAAGACCAGCACGTTTGGATATTTTTTTGCTCCTTCTTGTACGAGCTTTAATCTGTCTATAAAAGGAATTTCTATTTCTGTATTTTCATGATTACCTCTGCTTCCTGAGTCTGGTTTGCCTTCAATTACAAATACAACAACGGCCGTGCTGCGTTTTGATGCAAGACTTAATATGTAATCATGGCCTAAAGTGTAGGGGTTTGCATTAAAAACTAGGCAAGAGAGGCTTTCTAGGTTATCAAATCTATTATCAATCTGAGCTTTTGTGGCTTGAAGCCAAGAAGTAAAAATATCGGGCTTAGTGAGTGCATATAAATATTGAAGATATTGAGGTGTGTTTGACATGGCTTGAAGTATATCATTTTTGTTGTCCTTTGTGCGAATTTTGGGTAGATTTCACGAGGAGGCTCAGCATGGATGAGATTTTCTTGAAGAATAAAGAGATTGGGAAAGTTTTAGTTTTTGGGCATAGAGGATATAGTCAACTGTATCCGGAAAATACCATGATTTCGTTTGACGCATGTGCCAAAAAGCCACAGGTGGATGGTGTGGAGCTTGATGTTCACCTTTGCAAGACTGGCGAGGTTGTGGTGGCGCACGATTTTTCTCTCAAACGTACTGCTGGCATTGACAAGGAAATTGAGGAGTTGACGCTCTCTGAGCTAAAGGCCATTGATGTTGGCTCGTTTAAGGGTGGCCAATTCTCGGATGCACGTATTCCGCTGTTAGAAGAGCTTCTTGGCACGTATGGCAACCGCTTTATATATGATATAGAGTTGAAAGTGAAGGCTGGCAAGATAAATCGAGATCTTTGCCAGAAAACTCTGGACGTGATTCGCAAATGCAATGTGCAGTCCAGCGTGATGGTCTCATCTTTTAACCCATTTGCGTTGGGTAAATTTGGGCGCCTATCTAAGCATAGTCTGCCTTGTGCCGATATTTTTTGCAAATCTGATGACGTGCCACGTTCGCTTTGGAATGGGGCAGGCCATATTGTGAGCCATAGTTCATATCTCAAACCTCAATACTCTCAGGTGGATGAAAAATTTTTATCCAGCCATTGGAATCTTCCTGTGATTACTTGGACGGTTAATTCTGCAGATGAGGCCAAGCGTCTTGTTTCTTTCAATAATGGAGAGAAAGGCATGAGAGTGTATGGACTTATTGGAAATGACCCTTGCCTTATTGCAGAGGCTATTGAAGCTAAGGTAAATGTGTAAGTTTGAAAGTTTTGTTTAACTGCTGTCTAACTGCTTGCAGAGAAAAATTAGCTTTGTGAAGAAAAATGAAAAATTTTTAAAAAAAGGTGTTGACACTCTGAAACGAATCGAGTAGTTTACATAGGCACGCTCAAGAGAACGAGCGCTGCAACAGATTTTTACAGAGATATTAGAGAAGAGAAGGTTAAGAGATAGGTTTGCAACGATTGCATTTGCCGTTGGTTGCGAACTTTTATTTTGGAAGCATGAGGGCTTCCTAGTCAATTCAATGACGAACAGAATACGGTGGATAAAATAACACCGGTGTTCGGGAGCGTATCCGGGAGGATACGGAGTTGACAGGGTTGAACAAGATAATTTAGCCGGTCTTAGGACCGGATTTAAATGATGGAGAGTTCGATCCTGGCTCAGAACGAACGCTGGCGGCGCGTTTTAAGCATGCAAGTCGAGCGGTAAGTACCTTCGGGTACCTAGAGCGGCGGACGGGTGAGTAACACGTGGATAATCTGCCCCTTGGATGGGAATAGCCTGTGGAAACACAGGATAATGCCGAATAAGATACCTGGGACAAAAGTGCTGGGTAGGAAAGGAGCTTTGGCTCCGCCGAGGGATGAGTCCGCGGCCCATTAGCTAGATGGTGAGGTAAAGGCCCACCATGGCAATGATGGGTAGCCGGCCTGAGAGGGTGGACGGCCACATTGGAACTGAGACACGGTCCAGACTCCTACGGGAGGCAGCAGCTAAGAATCTTCCACAATGGACGAAAGTCTGATGGAGCGACGCCGCGTGGGCGATGAAGGCCGTGAGGTTGTAAAGCTCTTTTCTGAAGGGAGAACAATCGTGGCAGGGAATGGTCACGAGATGACGTGAATTCAGGAATAAGCCCCGGCTAACTACGTGCCAGCAGCCGCGGTAACACGTAGGGGGCGAGCGTTGTTCGGAATCATTGGGCGTAAAGGGCGCGCAGGCGGCTTTTCAAGTCTGCTGTCAAACGGTTGTGCTTAACACAATCTTGCGGTGGAAACTGGAGGGCTTGAGTCGACGAGGGGATGTCGGAATTCCAGGTGTAGGGGTGAAATCTGTAGATATCTGGAAGAACACCAATGGC
>CAVEGR010000142.1:0-3971 GCA_963615565.1 Phocaeicola massiliensis
GAAACCTTTATTCTGCAGGCGTAAATCTTGATGTTATAAGTAAAAGCTTTAATCTTTCTGAAACTGAAGTTGAAAATATCATCTCTGCAAAAGAAGCAAAATAAATAGTAGTAGAATAGTAGATTCAACAACAGAAGATAAATCTGCTTTATGGTAAGATTCAAGGAATTATCTTTAATCAATATGAACATATGGCTAAAGATGATGACGTAGAAGATTGAAATCAGAATAAGTAGAGAGGTTTTTGCAAAACTGCCTTCATGAATCTTGGCTTTGCCTTTCCGGCTAAAAGAGCATTTCTTCTAACTTCATAATACACAAAGTATTATTTCAGTTTTCAGAAAATGCTTTTTATCTCGCAAATCCAAAACCAATCTCCACAAAGCTCATTTTGCAAAAACCTCTAGAAATGGTCGAATTATTTTGGCACAGTTCCTAATTGACTAAAAACACAATTTGAACGTACAATTCCACCGTTGCCAAAGTGGTGGAATGGTAGACACCGGGGACTTAAAATCCCCTGGCCATTGCGGCCGTACGGGTTCAAGTCCCGTCTTTGGTAAAACAGAAAGGACTCCAAGAGAGTCCTTTTTGTTTTATTAGACACAGTGGGACTTGAAGCTTTGCGGTAAGAAGACGCGAATACGTGGAGCGTCTGAAGCAAAGCCGGCCTGTAGTGCGGACTTCCGGGAGCACGGAAGGCAAGTCTTCCGTCTTTGGTATCCTTGAAGACAGATTTTGATACAATTCAGAATCTGTTTAATTTTTTAACTTCTTAGCAGTAAATAAATTACTTTTCTAATCCTCAAGTCCTTTCTTCTTCCTTTGATACGGCTTATCAACGTACTACACATCAATACCATAATTTATTGTTTCACACTCTCTCAATGTGTCTTCTCTGAACAAGAGCAGTCATCACCCGTGACACCGTTCTCCTTAATATTCCAGTTTCATTTACTATACCTGAATATGTTATTCTCGGATTCTTAATCAGTTCAAGAATTATTGCCTGTTCATTTTGACTCAGGGATTCAGACTCACCGTCAGGAATATCAGTGCCTCCATCAGTGTCAATTTTTAGCACCGATGCCTTTTATCTCGCAAATCCAAAACCAATCTTTACAAGGCTCATTTTGCAAAAATTTCCTTAAATTCCAAGCTCCTCCTTGAGGGCTTTCTGCAGCGTTTTGGAGAAGTTTATGTTTGCCTTTTCCGCCTCAATGCAAAGCCATAGAGGGATTGTACAGTTTTTCTTAACTGTCTTTCCCAAAGCTGTAGGATTGTAACAAACTCCTCCTCGTAAAGATCTAGGAGTCTTGTCTTGCATTCCAGAAGTCCCGCACTGGGCTTGATATCTAGCATCGTACATCATGAGAAATTCAACACTTATCTCTGGGACAAGCAAGTTCATGCCATGTGCTATTTTTCTACTGAGCTTGCTTTCTCCTTTAAGAAGTCTATAGATACTTCTTTCAGATACATCACTTGCAGTAGCCAAAGCAGAAACAGATACATCATTTACTTCCATATAACCTTTTAACATTTCGCCTGTACTAATAATCTTGTCTACCATATCAAGAGCACTCCTTGGTGATAGTCTTCAATTCCAATTATCTCAACTTTTTTATTATCGAAGATGGTTCATTGTTTCCATTAACTGCTTTTATAAGCATTCTCCAATTAGCATTTAGATCTAAAGCCCAAACATCATGTTTTCCTACAAGTTTATGCCTTCTAGTTTGTGGAACATTAGGAACATTTTCGAGACTATCTGCAACTGTAAGAACAGAAAGACAAAACTAAATTTTGCTTTTGAGTGTTCCATAGTTCTTTTCTATGGATTTTTCGTCTTGCATCTTCTTTGTTAAATTCTTGGAATAAACTATCTCCATATTTGGATATTATACGTACTGACATTTTTTGTCAATATTTATTGCTTTTGAGTTTTTTTTGCAAAATGAGCTTTGTGAAGATTGGTTTTGGATTTGCGAGCCAAAAAAAGGTGAGAGATTATAAGAAGATTGTTACCCATTAGGGAGCAGTAATACAAAGTGTGTTACATTCTTGGCTCCAGTGGTAAAAATATGTGTTACCTAAATTTACACCAGATCACCTTTTGATGCGTACGTCCTACACCCAGCATAAAGCTGGGATTTTTGTACTTTACGTCTCCAAAAACCTTCTGATATAATTTTAGTAGTAGAAAAAATGTGAGATTTAACCTTGAAAGATAAAGGAGATATGCGAAAAAATGAACTGCAGTAATACTAGACCGTGCCCATGCACGTATGACTGTCCACGCCACGGCAGATGTTGTGCGTGTGTGGCACATCACCGTGATAATGATGAGGGGGTTCCAGGATGCTTCTTCTCCAAGGAAGCTGAAGCAACTTATGATAGAAGTATTCGAAACCTAGCTATTGACCACGGCCTCAAGGTTGAGTAAGAGGAGACGAGATTATATGGGCTTGATGCCCATACTTCATCTAATGTTAGCTTTATGTATCGCTTTTTGTAACTTTTGCTCGATTTCTTGTAGTTATTCAATGTGTTGCTACATACCTTTGCTTTCTTGAACGCGGGGAATCCGGTATTGTCAATGCAATCTTGCCTTCTCTTACAAGAGGCTCAAGATATCGTCTTAACGAGTATTCTCTAGATGCAATCCCAATATACTTGATAATATCATCCCTACTTCTTGGAGTATAGCAGAAGTCAACAAGACCTTTCTCGTCCTTAACATTGCAATTACTCTTTTCATTTGTATCTTCACCAAAATGAATAGCACCTAAGGAATTATAAAGCGTTACCCTAAAACTTCCATTCATACTGGAGAATACAGGTTCCGGCAGAGAAAGGCTCTTCATTGCATTTCTGATTGTAGGAATACCCGAATACCTGTTTTCTGTTTTACCCAGCGTTTCCATGACAGTGACGATACTAGGATTACGAGTGTCGCTTTGTACAAGTCCCAGCTGATCAATGGTCAATCTTCCATAAAGTCCCCCTGGATTCGCAATCTCCAATCTATCCTCGTACATAACAAGTTGTATGGGCATATCCTCTGTATGAATACTGTAATCTCTGTGAACAAGAGCATTGAGAACGGCTTCTCTGACAGCTGTTATTGGGTACTGCGGAACATCAACCCTCTCCCCTGTCTTCTGTATGAACTTTGTTGCAGTCTTCATGTTGGTGCGGACAAAGGATAATGCGCCGTCAAGCATTTCAGGAAGGGTTCCTTCAATACGTTTTGTATCTGAAAAACGATTTCCATTACTGTCCAGTTGTCCTATCTCCTTTCCTAGAACAGCTGTCGCAATTATGCTCAGTTGAGGATAATATGCCTGAGGATAGATTCCAAAAAGAAGAAGACCCATCAAGGTTACTTTATTAAAATAAGTTACTCCACAGAGTTCATACTGCTGTTCTTTTGAAAGCAGAGCAAGATTTGGCCTCTCTTGAAGTTTCAAGGAAACATAATTATCCACCTTCACAATATCAAGCGATGACATTGTTACGCCTTCTGTTTCGCGTTTGTCATCACGCGTTTTCTTACGAAAAGCTTCATAGCTGAAGACCTCGTATTCAGTCATTGGTTTATCTGCATCACCTACCCTAATGTAAGATCCTGAGAGTCTTCCCTTTGCCGTTTTAAAACAAGGTCTCTCGGCAACATCAAGAGGAGGGATTTCTGCAGAAACAAAAATCATCTCATCCTCATCATATACAGTAAAAACAGGACGCACAACCGGAGTCATCTGTTCGCAGTATTCCATAACCTTCTTTTGAAGATCCTGAGCATCATAAACACCAACTTTTTTAAATCCACTTTTTTCGTCAAGACCAAAGACAAAAACGCCTCCACTGTTCTGATTGGAAAATGCAGATATAGTATCATAGAGTTTTTCCGGGCAGCCCTTATGTGCAGCCTTAACCTCCATTGTTTGTTCTTCACATCCCCTCTTAAC
>CAVEGR010000142.1:3981-9632 GCA_963615565.1 Phocaeicola massiliensis
CTTATCTATAAGTTTCCTCAGTTCATCTTCTACCATAAATTAATTCCTTAGAGGTTTTTTGCAAAAACCCCCTTAATATTGTTATGTTAATTCATAATAGATAATAAAGCAACAAAATAACACAACAAACCCAAATAACATAAGAGAATTTTCTAAATTAACATAATAATATAATTATATTATTGATGTTTTTTCAAAAACATCTCTTATATAAATATATAGCATTCTTCAACATCACTTGAACTATGCTAAGAAGTCTATGTAAGCGTGAATTTACAAAACGAACAAAAAGATTGAAGATTCTAGTGAACTTTGGTCATACTTGTAAAAGTCTACTTTTTTACCAAAAAAACGCCCAAAAAGTATACAAGTCTACTTAAACTGCAAAAAAATGCCTCTTTAAGTAGACTTTTAAGTAGACTTTTACGTAGCCTCTTTTAACCTATTTCCATGGTGGACTATCAAGCAAAACATTAAAGAATGCTTTTACATTTTCATCCATAGCCTTTGATTCATACTCTAAATTTTTGAAGAAATCTGCATCTCTGTGAAGAATTCTATCCCAGCTCTCATTTTCACTACCAGGAATTATAGGACAGAACAACACCCCGTTCTGTTTAGCAGCTTCATAATCACCAGGGGCATCGCCAATTTTAAGAACATGGTCTTTAGCATACCTACCAGTCATAGCTGTTTTTATACATTGGGCTTTGGTTCCAAGTTCCTGTCCAGCAACAACAGTAACATAGTCTGTAAGTCCACAGGACTGCCATTCTCTATAAAGAGCCTCATGGGGAGTTGCCGAAACAACAACTACATCTGCAAATGTACCAAGATATGATAATGTGGCCTTAACACTAGGGAAAGGAATAATACCATGAACAATGCGCTTAATGTTTTCATCAACTTCTTTAGACCATCTAGCAGCAGTTTTCAGCACTTCAGGCATATTTGGGTTTTCTTTAGCGTATTCTTCAATAGCAGTAGCACTAAGTACCTTAGTATTAGCAATCCACTCTTTTAGAGGAGTAAGATCTGGCATTTTATAGCCCCTAGAAATTACCTCGGGTCTCTCATACAACAACTCTAAGGTACGAACCAATGCGGGAAAGCGATTAGTACCTCTACTTGAAGAATATAAGTTAACAAATTCAGCACATTCTCTTGCATATCTTGAAACACCTTGAAGACGCCAAACGTTAACGGTTGCAGGACAAAAGCATTCCTTATGTTTAAGCTCCATGTTGTCAAAAACACAACCATCGGAGTCTACGCAAACAAGAAAATCGTGCTTTTTTCCATGCTTTCTAAAATATTAGACATAAAAACCCCTCAAAAAATCAAGCCTGCAAGACTAAAGTCTAGTCTCCCAACGTCCACACCAAACAAGTTCGTTGGCTTTACCTTTGAATTCACTCTTGCCAATGACCTTTTCAATTGCAGCTCTAATATATTCTCTAGTAGGAGCATAAGCATTAATGAAAGTTTTAAGCATAGGAACATCAATTAGATGATTTGTATAATTCAAGGATACGCCAATTGTTGGGACCTCTCTAACAAACCAAGGAAGTTCATTTGAATGGGAAGCAGACCACTTAACTCTTACGTTGTTTTCCTGGGCATAACCTTTCATATTTATGAACATAAATACTACATCATACTTTTTCTTAAATTCTTCCACACTCTCAGTTTGCATGATACGTGCACGGTTTAGAACATCCTGTTTTTCACACTCCCTTTCATAGTAATCTATATGACATGTGACCTCAAAACCAGCTCTTTCAAGCTCTTCCACTACAATCTTTTTTGTCTTATCAGTACCATCTAAGAGCGAGACTGGAGCACTTTCAATGAAATATAACTTACAGCGTTTTCTCTTATTTACATCAACTGGAATTATTTTCTGAGTGTCTTTAACCAATATAACTGCCTCATTTGCACACCAAGCAGCAACCTCATGATGCTCTGGACAACCAACAATGCTGAGACCCTCTTTTGGAGGAAATACTAGCTTGTTAAGACCCACCTTGGCCTTAAGTCCAAGAATTCTATGAAGGGCATCGCTTAAACGTTCTTCTGTTATTGCACCTGATTTATAACCATCCATCATGTAACCAAAATCTTCATCTGGAACATTGAAATACAGGAAAAGATCACAGCCACTGACAATAGCACCAACCACCTGCTCTCGTCTTGTAGCCATGGTAGAAAGACCAGCCATATGAGAAGCATCTGTCATAACAAGCCCATTAAAACCAAGCTTATCACGTAACAAATCCTGTAAAAGTTCAGGTGCTATAGTTGCAGGTTTTATATCCTTATCTTTCATGCCAGGTCTAAGTAGCTTACTGTATGCAGGAAGACAAATATGGCCAACCATAACACTCTCCAGTCCTGCATCAAACAAAGCTTTGTAAACCTTACCATATGTTGCATCCCATTGTTCTACGCTGGTATCGTTACATCCCATTAGAAGATGCTGATCTCGTTCTTCTGAGCCATCACCGGGGAAATGCTTTGTACAACAGGCAATGCCACTTTCATGCATACCTTTCATATATGCTGTTGCACAAGCAATAATTGTATCAGGATCATTGCCAAAAGCTCGTGTATTAACAATGGTATTTCTCCAGTTAGAAAGAACATCTGAAACAGGAGCAAACGACCAATTGCAACCAATAGCTTTAGCCTCTTTTCCTGCAACCTGACCCATTTTATAAGCAACCTCAGGACTTGAAGCAGCACAGGCTGCTGGAGTTGCAACCAAAGTTCCTTCTTTAACAGCTCCATTACCACCTGCTTCGCAGTTAGCAGCAATCAAAATAGGAATTTTGCTGTTGTCTTGATAGTATTTGTTCTGATCATAAACTTCAGAAAGAGTACCACCTTGCCATCTAATAGCACTTATATGATAGTTGTTTATCATATTGTCATAGTGTTCTTTTGTATGTAAATAATTCATTCCAATGAAGAGTTGACCAATTTTCTCTTCAATAGACATTTTTGAAATAGTATCTTCAACCCATTTAATATCTTCATCGTTTAAATAGAAAGGTTTTGCTTTTAAATCAACCATATAACACCTCCATTAAGAAAATTCTATCAAGCAACAGCCATTGTTTTTTTCTTTTCCAAAGCAAGCTGTATTCTTGCCTTTTCAGCTTTTTTCTTCTTAAGGAAATATCTGTTTGCAAGAAACACCAAGAAGAGAACAAAAATTGTCTGGTTAACAACACTAGTATTTGCCTCAGATAGCTCCATATGTGTTAATCCATAAGAAAAGAGACTCAAAGTTAATGATGCCACAATAACACCAGTAGACTGATTAGTTTTTTCACCAATGTAACCACCAAGCATCATTGCAAACATATTAGAGACAACAGCACTATTACTTGTAAACCCCATTGTAGAGCTCATTTGAGACTGGAATGCAGCATCAATAACACCAGCAATACAAACTAAACCACCAGCGAATGTGTAACACAAAACTGCATGACGGAAAATGTTAATACCACTGTTTCTAGCTATAAATTGAGAACCTTGAATAGCCTTCATTTCATAACCAAACCGTGTCTTGTTCATAATAATTGAAACAAAAATAGCAACAATAAGAACTACAATTATTGTAAATGCAGTGCTCGTAAGAATCTCAGTTCCTTCAACACCAAATAAAACCAAACCTTTTCCATCTGATGCAATGTAAGGAACACATTCCCATACAAGCCCAAGACCTACACCAAGAACCATTGGAGGAACTCTTGTGATAATAAAAGCCATGCCGGTTATAAAACCAAATAAAAGACCCATGATAATTGAAAAGATGAGAAGCCAAACACCAGAAAGGCCCAATTTCATAGCAATAAGTCCGCCAACAATTGTACCTGCAAGGCGTTGAGCTCCAAGAGACAAGTCAAAACGCCCACAAGTTAAGTTAAATGAAAGCGCAAAAGCAATAATTGCAGATATTCCTGCATTTCTCACAAGAGTTTTTATATCCAAGAGAGAACCAAGCAAATGCCTATCCTTTACTGTAACACACAAAATTTCCATAATAATGTACACAACAACAGGAAAAGCAAGTGTAAACAACACATCTTTTACTTTTCTACTTTTCAACATGATTCCTCCAATAAATAACAATTTTTTTTGAAGTTTTTATAAAACCAGCTACTCTGCAAGAATCTCATAAGAAAGTTTTGCAAAAACAAATTACAAGTTGGTTTTACAAAAACCTCAGTTTCTCCTTTTATGGATTGGCTGAAACCAGCCAATCCATAAATCATAAAAGTAATACTTAATTAAGTTTGTCAGCAATGATGCTATCAATGTCGGCAAGTTCAGCAAGCTTTGTTTCAATATCCTTATATGTAACAGAAGGATTTCTATCTACGCAAAGAGCCAAAAGATCATCTGCATCAAGAACATATGTTTCGTGAGATGTATCAAGCTTACTAATATTTTCATATGTAGCAGCATCCTTACAGAACCATGGCTCAACCTTAAATAGGATTGTATGGCCTTCAGCCTTCATTGCATCTGCATGACCGGTAAGAGCATTGTAAAGAATTACAGCACACATACCATTTTGGATGTTAAGAGGATTAAGAACTGCAGCATTCAAAATAGAATCGCCATAAATGTCCTTTGAAGAGAAACCTGTGCTTGTCTGCTTTTCAATTGAAACAGTTCCAAGAACTTTTATGTTCTTTCCTGTTGACTTCTCAACATCAGCAATAGCATTTGTGAATGAAGCATAGCTGAATACAGCAGCAAAGATATCATAAGGACCATTCTGAAGCTGTGTCTGAGCTGCGGTAATTGCAGAAGCAACCTGCAAACCTGGATAGATGTAAATTTTAACGTTTGGATTGCCAGTTGAAACTTCACCTGGATTCTGATTGTTAATAAGCTCATCAATAGACTTATCATAAGTAAGGCCATAAGTCTCTTGCATTGCTTTTAGAATACCCTCAACTGTATAGTAGTGAGATGCAGCACCCTGACCAATAGCACCACCAACTGCAGCACCAGAGAAGATGAAAATGCTATGTTCTTTACCATCTGACAAGAGAGAAGTCATAGCTTCGCTGTAAGCTCTTCCCATACCAGATGCAGATGCACCACAGTGACCCATGTTATGAGTAATTGTTGCAACATCTTCTGTCAAAGCTGAGTTTTGTGTGATGAACCAAATGCCCCACTCTTCTGCTTTTCTGGAACCCTGTCTTACTGCATCACTACTTGTTGAATAGTTAATAATTCCAACACAACCAGCAGCATAAGCCTGATCCATAAAGTCAACAAGTGCATTAACATCACTTATTTTTTCAGAGAACATAAATTCCATGTTCAATGCAGGACCAACTTCTTCAGTGTAATACTTTTTCTGAATTTCCCATGTTTCACCTTCGTGGATTGTAGCTACGCCAATTTTGTATGGTGTAGCAGCACCCTTGGATTCAGCACCGCCGTTAGCAAACAACATGCCAACAGCTAATACAGATACGAACAACACAACAAGAATTCTTTTCATAATAAAATCTCCTTTTTAGAGGTTTTTGCAAAACTGCCTTCATGAATCTTGACTTTGCCTTTCCGGCTAAAAGAGCATTTCTTCTAACTTCATAATACACAAAGTATTATTTCAGTTT
>CAVEGR010000143.1:0-9023 GCA_963615565.1 Phocaeicola massiliensis
TGGTGCAATCATATATGGTTTTAAATTTATTTATATCCATTCCAATTTTCTTAGAAACTTCTTTAACAAAGAGTTCATAGACTTCAGGAGAGATATATGAATGAAAGAAAAGGGAGATGCCAATTGCACCAATGATCATGCCTGCCAAATAAAGGATAATTTTAACCCACACTGCACTAGAATCAATAGTTTTAAAAATCATCATGCAAAGGTCTAGGGTAAATCCATATAGCACAGCTGTCACAAAAGAGAAAAAGTATGAGAGCCTAAACTTACGAAGAACAAGTATCATTATCACTAATAAAACAGCTTGTAAGGTGTACTCTGCCATGCCAAAGGTAAAAAATGAATATAAAGGTGAAATCTTGAGATAGAGTAAATATGCTGGTGCTACTACCATAGATACTCCAAAGTTTGCTTTTTCCATGCATGCAACGCTAAAAGCAACAAGAATCATTCCTAAAACATATGCAAGTTCGTTTGAAAAGATTGGCTTCTTTTTCTTTAAAACGCTCTCTGAAACAGAATTTTCCATAATGCCTCCACGTTACCATGTGTGCTGCCGCACTTGTTAAAGCACGTGGTGCATCCATGTTAAAATCCAAAATGTCGTCAATAAGCCCATAAGCCCATGAGCCAAAAAAAGCCTTCCATACGTAGCAAACGTAAACTGGAAGGCTTCTAATAGGTGCCGACCGGATTTGAACCGGTGAACAACGGTTTTGCAGACCGCCCCCTTAGACCGCTTGGGTACAGCACCAATTGCTTTATTACAATAACAAAAAAGAACTTATGTTGCAAGAGTCTTGCAGAGTGCTGTTAATTGATATAATCAGTTATTGCCAAGTTAAAAGAAATGAGGCGAAGGACCAAAGACTTCTTATGCTGAAAATTGGAGCTGTATGACCAGCCAATGGTGTTGTAGAATCAATTTTGATTCTATTAAAAGCAAAGCTGTTTTTCAGAATCAATTTTTGAGTCTATTTAAAGCAAAACTTTTTTCTAGAATCAATTTTTGGATTTATAGAATTCTAGAACTTTGGAATTTGCTAGCTTGGCAAGCCTTTCTCCTATTTCAGAGACATGCCAACTTCCATTTACATACTTCCTCAAAACAATATTAAGTAAAGCTTGATACATAATCTAAAAATACAAGCCCAAGAGGTTTTTGTAGTTGCCAAAGATTAGAATGCTCCATTTCACGGTGTCACTGCTTCACCACGCTACTGAACCACTGAGTCTCTGCATCACAGATTCACCTCTGCATTTTCATCACTTTTCCACTTTTTCTACTCTGACAATGTAATAGAGTCTTGAGCCAAAGTCACCAAGGACTCTGACTTTGCCATTATAGCCAGTTCCACTAAATTGAGGAGAAAGTTTAATTCCTCCAAAGGCTAAGACATCACCAGAAACAATGTGGTGTTCATCCTCGTTCTTAAGCAAGTAGTTTTCATCCAAAATTTTCTTAACCTTACCATCACTTGAGAGATTTACTGGAGCAATCATATTAATTAAACTACCAAAGACTTCAAGACTAATCTTCTGCGGTCTTGCAACAAATTCATAATCATAGTCAGGACGAGCAAAAGGAATGCGCAGCACATCTTGCCCATGGTTTGGCTGGTTAAGAGCTTGAAAGTCAAGAACAAGCATTTCACTGAAATCCGAATTGGAAACAACCCATCTAGTATTACCATCATTACAACCATTAGCACTAGGCTCCTGAAGCCTGAAGAAACGACCAAACTGCAGAATGTTTCTATGAGCCTTGTAAAACTCAATTTGAAATTTAACAATTGCCTTTTGCTGAGCACTTAATGCTGTTAAGTCCATCTCGTAGCCAAAGATTCCAAAAGCAGCAACGTTGAAACGAGATTCAATGTCACTACGTCTTAAAGTTTGATGGTTTGGAGAAGCAGAGACATGAGCACCCATTGTTGCAAGCGGATAACCGTAGCTTGTACCATTTTGAATGAGAGTTCTGCAGTAGACATCTGTATCATCACTAGTCCAGATTTGAGGCATATAACAAAGAATGCCTAAGTCAAAACGATTCCCTCCAGAGGCACAACCTTCAAATAAAATGTTAGGAAAGGCAGAAACTAGGCGATCAAAGACTTCATAAAGTCCACATATGTATCTATGTGAGAACTCTCCCATATTGTTAAGAGAAGAACTATAGAAATCTGAGAATGTTCTGTTCATATCCCATTTGACATAGTCAACAGCAGCAAGACGGAAAACCTCAGTCATTGCATCTACAATGTAATCTCTAACTTCTTTTCTTGTGTAATCAAGAATATACTGATTTCTTCCAACAGAAGGCTCGCGATTCGGGATTGAAACTCTCCAGTCTGGGTGTTTCTCAAAAAGAAGACTTCTTTTGCTGATCATCTCAGGCTCAACCCAAATACCAAACATAAGGCCTAACTTATGAATTCTAGCACTTAACTTTGAAAGCCCTTCTGGTAGTTTTCTAGCATTTACATTCCAATCTCCTAGGCTTGATGTGTCATCATCACGTGTACCAAACCAGCCGTCATCCAAGACAAAAAGTTCAACACCAAGGTCTTTTGCACATTTAGCCAATTCCATGAGCTTTGTTTCAGTGAAATTAAAATATGTTGCTTCCCAATTATTACAAAGCACAGGACGTTCTCTAAACTTCCAGTTGCCTCTTACAATATGATTGTTAATGAAGGAATGGAAGTTTGCACTAGCACCATTATTGCCATAACAAGAGAAGGTCATAACAGCTTCTGGCGAAGTAAAACTCTGACCAGCGTAAAGTTTCCAGCTGAAGGTTTCTGGGTTAATTCCAGTTTGAAATCTAGTGTATCCGTAAGGCGATGCTTCAATCACTTCTCTGTGGTTTCCACTATAGATTAAGTTAAAAGCATAGCAATCACCATGATTTAGACTGCAATTAGGCCTTTCAAGGAAAATACAAGGGTTATGAGATGCACTACTAACTCCAGCACTTGAACTAATTTCAAGCTTTCCCGGTCTCAATTTCTGTCTTGAAATAATGCGCTCTCTTGCCCAAGAGCCATCAAAACTTACTACGTTCCAATCTGTATCTGAAAAATCCATTTGCAGACTAGCAATGTTTCTAATCATCACAGCAGATGTAGTTTTATTAGTCAAAGTACAGGAACGAACTATTGTGTCACAATTTGCAAAGACCGTGTAATTTAGCTGAAGAAGAATAGGTACAACCTTATCTTCTAACTGAATTTCTAAAGTTGTAGCCTCATCCTCGTCAGCATAAGATTCTGCAAAATGTTCAAATCTAGAAGGCTTTCCTCTAACAATTTTATGTGCCTTATAGACAAAGTCCAAAGTTTGAAGGCCATGATCATAACTAACAACTACAGCAGGACTTCTGTAATCTCCCTTTCCTGGTGTACTTGTCTCAAGACAGGTAGTTTCAAGAAACATTAGAGGATCTTTTTCAGAATAAGCAACTCCTGTTCCAACAGCAATCTCTCTTGGTTGAATCAAAGCTTCAACATAAGCATCCTGCTTTAGCTTTCTTCCGTAATAGATATTTTCAAGATGCCCAGTTTCAGTAATTCTAATGATGTAAGTTGTATTCTTACTATCCAGCCTAATCATGTGATTTTTTTCTGCCATCATGCACTCCAAATTCAGTTGTAATTAAAAATCAGCCTTCTTTAAAACTTCAATCCACGCTTCTTGGCTTCTCTTAGGAAGAAAAAGCCAGACATCACCATTATACCATTATCCATCTCACCTGTGCCCAACTTTTCTAAGACTTCAGAAACCGGAATTGAAATAATATCTATTGACTCATTAGCATCTAACTTACGTTCATCTTCATTGCAAATCAACTCCAAGTCTTCTGCAAGAAAAAATTTAGCACTATTGTTCATGAATGCAGAATTTGGACAAACAGAGCCAATCAATTTAAACGAATGAGCAACAATCCCTGTCTCTTCTTCAAGTTCACGCAATCCTGCGTCTCTAGGACTTTCACCTTTCTCCACCAAGCCAGCTGGGAACTCCAAGGTAACGGAATCTGAGCCGTGCCGGAATTGACGCTCCATGATAAAACGTGGAACGCCATCTTTTCCAACAAAGTAAGGAACAATATTGACCCACTGAGGAGATTCAATCTCCACAAAATCGCCCTCTCGTCCGTCCTGGCTTTTCCTATGCACGTTATTGAGACTGAAAATTGGCGTATCATATACTCTGTTTCTAGACGTGGTTTCCCACATAAGCCTAGACGCAGAGGGAGCATTATCCAAAGTATGAAAGCTAAATTCTGTCACCCTATCCATACTTATTCCTCTGTACTTCCCTTTGATGGGCAGTTAGCGGAACATGTTGCACATGAAGATGGTGAGCAACTAGAAAGCTTTGGAACGTATGGCGTATGAACTACAGTAGTATTTTCCTGAATATAGGTTGCAATCTTCTTGAAAGCCTTTGCACTTTCAGATTCAGGGTTATCTGCAAGCCAGTCAGAACCATCATCCTCATCCTGCTGCAATCCAATCTCCAATGGAATTGCACCTAAGAAAGGAATATCCATCTCCTCACAAAGCTGTTTTCCACCGTCTTTTCCAAAAACTTGAATATGCTTCCCACAATCCGGACATACAAGATAACTCATATTTTCCACTAGCCCGATAATATCAACGCTCAACTGTCTTGAGAAAGTAATACTTCTTCTGACATCCAAAATGGACACCTGCTGAGGAGTTGTAACAATAATAGAACCAGTCATGTCTGGAATTGACTGACATACAGTAAGCTGCTCATCTCCAGTTCCTGGAGGAGAGTCAATAAGAAGGTAATCTAACGTACCCCACTCAACATCAGCAAGAAACTGCTTAATCACACTAATTTTCATAGGCCCTCTGAAAATGATGGCCTGTTCTGGGGAAGTGACTGCAAAACTTAAGCTAACAACCTTCAAATTGGGCATTGGACTCACCGGAAGGATGGAAGATTCATCTTCTGCAGCCTGAAGAATTGCCCCTTCACAACCAAACATCTTTGGGATGTTTGGACCGTGGATATCGGTATCTAAAACCCCTACCGTGTAGCCCATAGATAACAGGGCACGAGCCAAGTTAACTGTCACGGTGCTCTTTCCAACACCACCTTTGCCACTCATCACAATAATCTTGCGATCAATCTTACTCATTCTATCATGGATTCGCAAATCCTGAAGTTCCATTTCATCTGGCATAGACGCCTCCAAGAACAAAGATAGACCCTAAAAAGTAATTGGGCAAGTACAAAAATGAATGATTAGAGAGTACATGACTTACTATTATATATATAGAACTACTTGATAAATTTGGGCGTTAAAAGCTAATATATCAGCAGCAGTTTACGGGCAAATTTTTTGCCCATGCAATACTAAAAGGGGAGTTAATATGTACTTGTTAGCACAACTACCTGCAGAACAGCTAACCACACAGATCAAGAACGGACTTATTCTCTTGGTCCTTGGTATGGCTATTGTTTTTGTGTTTCTTACAATTCTTGTATTCTCAACAAAGTTAGTTTCCAAGATTGTTAGAAAATTTGAATCTCAAAGTCCTGCACCAGCTACAGTTGTTGCAGAGCCTGTTGCCCAACCAAAGGCAAAAGCTGCAGCAAAGGACGACGCTGAAGTAGCAGCCGCCATTGCGGCCGCTGTGGCAAAGTCAAAGAATTGATTAAAGGACGGCAGAATCAAATGAAAAAAATTAATTTTATGTGTACAGCATTCAGAGATGGATTCCAGTCTGTCTATGGTGCAAGAGTTTTCACAAAGGATTTCATGCCAGCTGTTGAAGCTGCAAGAAAAGCCGGCATCACACATTTTGAAGCAGGTGGCGGAGCAAGATTCCAAGCCCTCTATTTCTACACAAATGAAGATGCTTTTGCTATGATGGACGAGTTCCGCAGAGTTGCTGGACCAGATGCAAATTTGCAGACACTCTCAAGAGGTGTAAACGTTGTTGGTCTTGATTCTCAGCCAAGAGACATCATTAAACTTCATGCAGATATGTTCAAAAAGCATGGAATGACAACTATCAGAAACTTTGATGCCCTCAATGATGTCAACAACCTCATTGATAGCGGAAAAGCTATTCATGATGCAGGTCTTAAGCATGAGATTACAATCACAATGATGAGCCTTCCTCCAAAGACAACAGGCGCTCATGACCCAGACTTCTATGAGAAGGTCCTCAGACAGATTCTTGATGCAGGAATCCCATTTGACAGCCTCTGTTTCAAAGATGCTTCTGGAACATCAACTCCAGCAGTTGTTTATGAAACAATCAAGAGAGCAAGAAAGCTCCTTGGTAACGATATTACAATTGTAATGCACAGCCATGATACAGCAGGTTGTTGTGTACAGCAGTATGTAAGCGCTTTGGAAGCAGGAGCTAACCAGCTTGACCTCTCAATGCAGCCAGCATCTGGTGGAACATGCCAGCCAGACATCATCACAATGTGGCACGCACTTCGTGGTACAGAATATGATCTTGGTGTTGATATTCATGCTGTTCAGAAAGCAGAAACAGTATTTGAGGATTGCATGAAGGATTATTTCCTGCCACCAGAGGCAACAACAGTCAATCCTAACATTCCATTCTTCCCTCTCCCAGGTGGGGCTCTTACAGCAAACACACAAATGCTCAGAGACAACGGACTTATGGATAAATATCCAGAGATTGTTGAAGCAATGGGCGAAACAGTTGCAAAGGGTGGTTTTGGAACTTCTGTTACACCAGTTTCACAGTTCTACTTCCAGCAGGCATTCAACAACGTCATGTTTGGGCCTTGGAAGAAGATTGCTGAAGGTTACGGAAAGATGGTTCTTGGCTACTTTGGAAAGACTCCAGTTGCTCCAGATCCAGAAGTTGTAAAGATTGCAGCAGAACAGCTCAAGAAAGAACCAACAACAAAGAAAGTTGTTGATATTAATGATGCTGATCCTACTAAGGGTATCAAGGCTGCAACCAAGATGCTTCAGGACAACGGAATTGAAGTTACAGATGAGAACATCTTCATTGCTGCATCCTGTAAAGAGAAGGGAATCCTTTATCTCACAGGAAAGTCCAAGGTTAACGGCGTAAGAAAGATTGACCATGCTGAAGAAGCAGCTAAGAAGGCTGGAGAGTATACTGTTGAAGTAAACGGCAAAGCATATGGTGTCAAGCTTGGAAAGAATAACGCAACAGTCAATGGAGTTGAGTATCCAATAAGTGTTGCATTTGGCATTGATGAAGCTGCAATTAAAGCTTCTCCAGTAGCACAGGCTTCAGCTTCTACATATCAGGGCCCAGCAACAAGTGAGAAAGTTCTTGCTCCAATGCCAGGTCTTGTTCTTAGACTTGAAGTTAAAGAAGGCCAAGAGGTCAAGAAGAACCAGCTCATCATGGTCATGGAAGCTATGAAGATGGAAAATGAAATCTATGCTCCATGTGATGGCACAGTTGGTAAGATTGCTGTTACAACAGGCCAACAGCTTGTTGCAGACGATTTGATTATGACAATTGTTAATGGCAATGCCCCAGCAGCTCCAGTTGAACCAGTTGCCCCAGCTCCAGCACAGCAGCAGGCTCCTGTACAACAGGAAGAGCCAGCACCAAAGGCTGTTGCCGGCGGACAGAAGGTTCTTGCTCCAATGCCAGGTCTTGTTCTTAGACTTGAAGTCAAAGAAGGCCAGCAGGTCAAAAAGAACCAACTCATCATGGTTATGGAAGCTATGAAGATGGAAAATGAAATCTATGCTCCATGTGATGGCACAATTGGTAGTATTGCTGTTACAGCAGGTCAGCAGCTTGTTACCGATGATTTACTTATGACAATTGTTTGAGGGGAAAAATAAATGAGTAGTTCATTACTTAACCTTTGGCAGTCCACAGGACTATATGGATTCCTTGGAATGGATGCTGAATCTGGCTTTGGAATTCTAAACCTTGTTATGATTCTTGTAGGCCTTCTTCTTTTCTGGCTTGCAATTAAAAAAGGCTTTGAGCCACTACTTCTCATCCCAATTGGAATGGGTTGTGTGCTTAGCAACATTCCATTTGCATACATTGCAGGAACAGACCCTTCTCTTCCAGAAGGTGCTCTTGGGGCAACAGGCTTCATCAAGATTCTGTTTGATGCTGGTATTCAGAGCGGATTGTTCCCAGTATTAATCTTTGTTGGTGTTGGTGCAATGACAGACTTTGGTCCTCTTATTGCAAACCCAAAAACATTGCTTCTTGGAGCAGCTGCACAGCTTGGTATCTTTGTTGCTCTTATTGGAGCTCTTCTTGTTAGCTTCATTCCAGGAATTAACTTTGACCTCCATGCAGCAGCCTCAATTGGTATCATTGGTGGTGCTGATGGTCCTACAGCAATTTACGTAACAACACGTCTTGCATCTGACTTACTTGGTCCTATTGCAGTTGCAGCTTATTCTTACATGGCTCTTGTTCCTGTTATTCAGCCACCTATCATGAAGGCTCTTACAACAGAAGAAGAAAGAAAGATTAAGATGCAGCAGCTCAGACCAGTCAGCAAGACTGAAAAGATTATCTTCCCAATCTCTGTTATCATTGTTTGTGCAATCCTTCTTCCAAGTGCAACTCCTCTTATTGGTGCTTTGATGTTTGGAAACCTTCTTAAGGAAAGCGGATGTACCGGTAGACTTGCAGATACAGCAAGTAACGCAATGATGAATACAGTAACTATCTTCTTGGGCCTCTCTGTTGGTTCAAAGATGGAAGCTTCAAAGTTCTTGCAACTTAACACTCTTGGTATTCTCTTGCTTGGTGCTATTGCATTCAGCTTTGGAACCGCTGGTGGTGTTCTTATTGCAAAACTCATGAACAAGCTTGATCCTAAGCATCCTGTAAACCCACTCATTGGTAGTGCTGGTGTTTCCGCTGTTCCTATGGCAGCTAGAGTTTCCAGTAAGGTTGGACAGGAAGCTGATCCTCAGAACTTCCTTCTCATGCACGCTATGGGACCAAACGTCTCTGGTGTTATTGGAA
>CAVEGR010000144.1:0-6402 GCA_963615565.1 Phocaeicola massiliensis
GGCAGGAAGTCCCTTCAATATGGGATGCTGTCAGATATGAAGTTGATAAACAAAACAAAAAAGGGCTTTTCATTCTGACCGGCTCCTCTACCCCTAAAAGAAAGGGTATACTTCATAGTGGAGCAGGTAGAATTGGCATACTGAAAATGAGAACTATGTCTCTCTATGAAGCAGGTTTTTCCAGTGGCTGTGTTTCCCTCTCTGACATTTTCAATGGTTCTTTTAATAACGCTATTACAGGCGAAGTCAGTCTAAAAGATTTAGCGTCATACATCGTAAGAGGTGGCTGGCCTGAAAATCTGAATGTACCGCTCGAAGATATTTCAGTCCTACCAAAAGCATATCTAGATGCAATAATTTATGACGACTCTCAAAGACTTGATGGCATTCACTATGATATTTCAAAGATGGAGCTACTCCTGCGTTCCCTTGCTAGAAATGAAAGCACGACTGCAACAAAGAAGAAACTGCTTAATGATATAAAGGAAAATGAAGGAGAAAAAATAGATGAAGATACAATAACAACATATCTTAATGTATTTTCACGACTTTTCCTTTTGGACAATCAACAGCCGTTCTCCACTAATACTAGATCACAAATACGAGTAAAACAGGCAGAGAAGAGGCATTTCTGCGATCCATCCTTAGCATGTTCTCTTTTGAAACTGTCTCCAGACATGTTGATAGGTGACCTAGAAACATTCGGCTTTATGTTTGAAGCACTGGTTGAAAGAGATTTGAAGATTTATGCAGATTCAATCGAAGCTTCTTTGTTCCATTATCAAGATTATAACAACAGAGAACTTGACGCAGTAATTGAACTGAAAGACGGTAGATGGTGTGCCATTGAAATAAAGCTTGGAGCAAATCAGATAGACAAAGCAGCACAAAACCTTATCAAGATAAGCGAAAGTATAAGTCAAAACGGAGGAATATCTCCATCTTTTCTGATTGTGATATGCGGGTTGTCAAATGCAGCCTATCAAAGACCTGACGGGGTATATGTCATCCCAATAACTGCATTAAGACCTTAGCAAACTTAACATAATTATAATTTAGAGGTTTTTCCAAAATCTGAGATAGTTAAATGCCAATACTATCCTTTTCCGTAGACTCACTGAATTTCCAAGTTACTTTTTCTCAGTTTTCTGCTCTAGAAGAGCAATTGATTCTAGATAATCTCTCTCAACCCTGTCAGTGTACGGCATAATGAATCTTGTTCTGAACCTTTTTGAAGAAAGAGATAGAAATCTCAGCCTTTGGGTCGTACACGGAATGCAACATTTCCCTTCAGACTAATACGGCCGTCCGTTATCTGCGTCTCCATTGTGATATGATCTTTCCACTTTTTCTCAATAGCAGGCATAATATAGTTGAGTTTTATATCTTCCTCTGTCATTTGATTAGTTGGAATAATACTCACTTTTCTCCCCTTCTCTTCAAAATGATTATAACACTGATAATTATTGAACATATCTTACCATATTTCCAACATAGAATGAAGAAACGAACCAACAAAGCTTTATGCATATGCATTTTCAATACTTTGATGTATATTGTGTCCATGAGACGAACAGAAAGAGAAGTAACATCCATCCAATCTATTTATGATATTCTTTCACGCTGTACTGTTATACATATAGCAATGAATGACGAGCCAGGCCCTTATGTTATTCCAATGACTTTTGGAGTGGAGCTTTCAGACAACAAAATAATTATTTATTTTCACAGTGCTTTAGAAGGCCATAAGAATGATCTACTTAATAATGATGCAAACGTTACTGTGGAGGCAGTCCTTTACTACAGAACTGAAGAAACAGGAATGGAAATTACTGCAAAATATGAAAGCGTCATAGGTAGAGGAAAAGCAGTAAGACTCACAGAAACAAAAGATAAAGTTCACGGCTTGAAGATTATCTTGGACCATTATTCACGAACAGGTTTTCCAGTAGAATCCTGTAAAGGCTTATCAAAATGTGATGTGTTTTGCGTTGTCCTTGATACAGTTACTGGCAAGCACAACATAGACTAAAGAGCTTTTCACTCTAAATCAATCAAACTTTACTTAATATTGTTTTGTGGAAGTATGTAAATGGACGTTGGCATGTATCTGAAATAGGAAAAAGGTTTGCCAAGTTAGCCAATTCCAAAGTTCTAGAGTTCTACAAATTCAAGAATTGATTCTAGAAAAGAGTTTTGCTTCAAATAGACTCAAAAATTGATTCTAGAAAAGAGTTTTACTCCAAATAGACTCAAAAATTGATTCTAGAAAAAAGTTTTGCTCCAAATAGAATCAAAATTGATGCGTAAGTCCTATGATTTAGAAACTGTAACAAAATAAACTTTGTTAAAACGCTCTAAAATGTAATACAATGTCAAAAGGTTTTTGAAAAACCCACTCAAAGAAGCCAAAAGTAACAGGAAGGGAATTAACATGAAATACAGCACGCAAGAAGCAAAGAGAAAAAAGCTTACACTGGAGGAGAAGTTATACAAACGAGAACTTCACAAGCCAAATGCCATACTGTACTGGATTCTTATGCTCGTAATCTTTTTCCTAAACAAAAAAACCAAAACACACTTTACATATAAAGCAAGACCTGGCAAGGAAAAAGGCCCTTTTATTCTCATAAGTAACCATGCAAGCAGAGTAGAATATCAGTTTACAGCTCCTCCATGTTTACCAAATAGACTCAATTATGTTGTAGGCTTCAACGAATTTTTCCGCTTTCCACTCAGCGTAGTTCTTAAAACAATGCAAGTAATTCCAAAGAAAAACTTCACTCCGGACATCTATGCAGTTCAACAAATAAGAAGAATCATTAAACATGGTGGAAGCGTTTGTATTCTACCAGAAGGAATGAGTTCCATAACAGGAATGGCACAGCCTATCATTCCAGGAGGTGCCAAGATGATAAAAAAACTTGGAGTGCCTGTGTATTATACAAAAATATCGGGTGCATATCTCACATATACCAAGCACTGTTTAGATGAAAGGCCCGGAAGAGTTGACGTTGTTGTAGACCAAATGTTCACACCTCAGCAACTAAAAGCAATGACCGTAGAAGAAATTGAAGATACTATCAACAGACTCATTGCCCATGATGACTACATATGGAACAAAACAGAGCAAGTGCGCTTCAACGGAAAAGGCCAAATGGCAAAAAACTTAGACAGCCTACTTTACATGTGCCCTAAATGCAATGCCATGCACAAGATGAAAACACAAGGCAACACAATGACATGCCTTGAATGTGGCAATACAGTTGAGCTAGATGAATATTACAATCTCACGCCGGTTGGAGAAGCTAGCCAATGTCCTCCTCTTGTGACGGACTGGACAATACTTGAACGCCAACAGGCCAAGAAAGATATCCAAAACCCAAACTTCACATTCAGTGAAAACGTCAAACTTGGCACTCTTCCCAAATATCACCTTCTCAAACATGCCGATACTTCTGAAATAACAGGAGAAGGAGTACTAACTCTAAACCACGAAGGGCTTTGGTTTAAGGGAACAAAAGAAGGAAAGCCATTTGAATTTCATCTGCCAACCAGCCAAGTATTCACTTACGGCATGTGCACTGACATAACACGCTTTTACACATTTATAGATGGTGAGTTCATAGAGTTCTACCCTACCCGCAATGATGTACTTAGATGGTTTCACCTCACAGAAGAAATGCACCGTCTACATGATGGAGTTTGGCAGGATACACAATACCGTCACTGTTGAAAGACTAGAACATAAAAAATATTAACAACAATAGCCTGAAACGTCACTAATAAGGCCTTTTCTTACCCAATACCTAGCTAAATAGATCATTGTTGTGTCACAAAGAGCAACAATCCATTTAAGCAAATATGTAGATGCCATAATTTGAAGAAGTACAGATGTTTCATACACTCCCCAAAATGCAATTAAAGTAAATACAAGCGTATCTATAAGCTGACTTACAAACGTACTAAAGTTATTTCTAAGCCACAGATGTTTTCCAGCTGTCTTACGTCTCCAAAAATTATAAGCCCAAACATCATGGTAATTACTCAAAAGATATGCAATAACAGAACCTAATGCAATGCGAGGCATAAGACCAAAAATAGTTTGAAGACTGTCTTGTGCAATATCAGAAGAAGATGGAACAAAAAACAAAGCCATTTGCATTAAAACAGTCAATGCAACAAGTGCAAAAAAACCATAGCCAACAGATGTTTTTGCATCTTTTTCTCCATAAAACTCGTTGAGAATATCGGTTGCAAGAAAACTAGTAGAATAAACAATGTTTCCCAAGGTGGCTTCAAAACCAAAGAGAATTACATTTTTAGTTACTTGAATGTTTGCAATCATACAGCTGATTGGAATCCAGATTAAAAGACCAATCTTACCCCACTTTTTGAATGCAAACATAATGAGAGCAAAGTTTAGCACCATCATGCCAAACCATAAAAGAATATTTGTCATTTTTTTCCTTGAAGATTCTGAAGTACCCTATAAGCTTCAAAGCTATCTGTACGTCTAATTACGAATGTAAGCTCTGAAATAGTTGAAACTATCTCGTATACGTTAATGCTATTCCAAGCAAGTCTACGGGCAGCCTCATAGACAATACCAGGAGTTTGGATAAAGTTAGAACCAAAACTCATAGTCAATGCAACCAAATCATCCTGCTTGTACATATATTTGAATGAACTGAGAATTTTCTCAATATGAGGCACAAGTTTCTCGGAAGTTGCAATAGTAACTTCACTTGAGCCAAAAATAACATTTAAGAAATCTGTTCCACCATTGCGGCCTGAAAGATCATAAAGACTTGCAAGATGTTGAATGAGTTCAGGAGTTTTTGCATAATTGTAATCAACAATATTAGTGTGCATTACAATTGTATAATTAACACCATCAGAGCTTTTCTGTCCTTCCATTCTATTGAGCTCTGTGGCATATCTTCTCAAAGCCATAATAATTGCCGTTTCTTTTACTTCCTTATTACAGGCCTGAGATACCTCATCTAGGATACTTTCTGTAAAATTTGTATAATTCAAAAAACCTTTTCTAAGAACATCCCTCAAAAATGGTGTTCTATCAACAATTTCTCTAACCTTTTTGCTAACAGATTCTGCCATAATCTCACTCCTAGAGCATTTTTAAGTTATTTTAATAACATTTTGCACCTTTTTGCAACACTTTAGCCCGTATGCAACAAAAAAAGTTATAAGTCTTCAAACAAGTTGCAATCTTACAAATCTCATACAAACTACAAATAGTGTTATACAACTGTTACTTAAAAGAGTTACAAAATATCTAGACACTATTTATATGTTGTTATATGCTTACAAGCAGAGCCTATTGAAAAACAAAGAAGGAATAACATTATGAGATGCCCCGCATGTGGAGAAATGGAAGACAAAGTTTTAGAAACTAGAACTACCAACAATGGCAGTGCAATGAGGCGGAGAAGAGTCTGCCTTAAATGCGGGTATAGGTTCACAAGTTACGAAAGAGTTGAAGACAAACCTATTACAGTTATAAAGAAAAACGGAGGTTTGCAACCTTTTGATATTGCCAAAATTGAAAGAGGCATTCGAATCTCTACAGACAAACGAAATATTGACCAAGAAACAATAGACAATCTCATTCAAGATATTGAAGAAGCAATTAAAATCCAAGCAGGACCAAAACATGAGATTACAAGCAAAGCCATTGGAGAAGAAACACTAAAACAACTTTATAAAGTAGATGCTGTTGCCTATATTAGATTTGCATCTGTTTATAGAGCATTCAACAACGTAGAACAGTTTGTCAAAGAAATTGAAAGCTTAGCAGAAGAAGCAAATTAAAGAGGTTTTTGCAAAAACTTTAAAAAACATCACTTTCAAAACTCAAGGTTTTACAACATCAAACCACTTACCGGTTAATGAACGCTCAATAGATTCATTAAGATGTTCTGGACGCAAGATCTCGTTACCACAATCGAGACAGAAATTATCACTCATACCAGCAATATAATCAAAAACAACTCTATCAAGATTACCATCATGTTCAATGTAAGAATCCTTCTTTTCCATAACATAGTTATAGAAGCCAGCACTGAGCATATTTCCTTCCTGCATATAGAGTTCACTATCAAACTTATTCTTTGCAAGAAGATCTGTTAAATAGTCATAAATAAGATGTATAAGACGTCTAAAATATTTTTCATAACCACCAAGCATTGGAGATGTATATATATGTTGATAGTTAAAATCTTTCATCTCTTGCATTGCTTCAAAGATTTTAGGACTAAAACCAATTACGCCCTCTTTTTCTGAATTTATAATGACATCTTCAACAAGAGTATTGATAATCTCTCCATTTGTGGATCCTAAAACCTTTATACAGATATCAGGAACATCTTTTGTTGAAAC
>CAVEGR010000145.1:0-2499 GCA_963615565.1 Phocaeicola massiliensis
TACGCATTTCTGCTACACGATTTGCTTATAAACTTTTCCCCATTTCCGCAAAAAAAATGCGGCGTTTCTGCAACTGGATTTACGCAGAAACGCCACACGTTTCAGACGTATTATAACGAATTCGGATGGAGATTTCAAATATTTTTTTGCGTGCTTTCTGGATCAAATGTCCTTGGAATACTGAATATTAAGCCTTGGTCTTGGGGATTTTTTTTATTTTCTACTTTTTCGTTTTTATCAACACAGAAAATACTTTACATAATGCCGTTAAGTTTTATATTCTCACTGCGAGTTTTATTTGTGCTTTGAGATTTATGCTAGCAATTGCTGGTTTTTGAGAGGTGAACCATGACCAAGTACATTTTCGTAACTGGTGGAGTTGTTTCGGGCCTAGGAAAAGGCATCACAGCGGCAAGTCTTGGACGACTTTTGAAGAATAGAGGCCTTAAGGTTGCAGCTCAAAAGCTTGATCCATACATGAATATTGATCCTGGAACCATGAGCCCACTGCAGCACGGAGAAGTCTATGTCACAGAAGACGGTGCTGAAACTGATCTTGATCTTGGACACTATGAGCGTTTCATTGACGAAGACTTAAATAAGTTCTCCAATCTTACCAGCGGTAAGGTTTATTGGAATGTCCTTCAAAAAGAACGTGCAGGAGAATATCTTGGCAACACTGTTCAAATCATTCCCCATGTCACTAATGAGATAAAGAAATTCATATACGCAGTAGGAAACAAGACTAATGCCGATATTGTCATCACTGAAATTGGTGGTACAGTAGGAGATATTGAAAGCCAGCCTTTCTTGGAAGCTATACGCCAAATTGGCCACGAAGTTGGTGAAAGTAATAGACTTTTCATTCATGTAACTTTAGTACCATATCTTGCATCAAGTGGAGAGCATAAAAGTAAGCCAACACAGCATTCTGTTAAAGAAATGCAGGGTTTAGGCCTATTTCCGGACATCATTGTACTGAGAAGCGACATGCCAATAGAGGACTCAATCAAGTCTAAAATTGCAATGTTTTGCAATGTAAAGCCAGATTGTGTTATAGAAAATAAGACATTAAACAGTCTTTACGAAGTCCCACTTATGCTTCATGAGCAACACATGGACGATATTGTTTGTAGAATTCTTAATATTGATGCTCCTAGATGTAATCTCTCTGAATGGGAAAATGTTGTTCAAATGGTAGAATCTTCAATGACAAGTGATAAAAAGGTAGAAATTGCAATGGTTGGTAAATATACAGCCTTGCATGATGCGTATCTTTCTGTTGTTGAGGCTCTACATCATGCAGCTTTTTGGAATAATGCAAAACTTTCTATCAGATGGGTTGAATCAAGCGATATTACATCTAAAGAAAAAGCGTCATCAATACTAAACGGCGTAGATGGAATTTTGGTTCCAGGTGGTTTTGGAGACAGAGGTATTGAGGGAATGATTTTAGCGTGTCAGTATGCTAGAGAAAATAAAATTCCTTACTTTGGCATTTGTCTAGGTATGCAAATTGCTTGTATTGAGTATGCAAGGAATGTACTTGGATGGCAAGATGCACATTCTGGAGAGTTTTCATCAACTACAGAACATCCAGTGATTGCACTTATGGAAGATCAGAAAGGACTTCAGAAGGGCGGAACAATGCGTCTTGGTGCTTATCCATGTGTTATAAATTCTAATTCGCTATTGAATAATTTATATAATTGTTCACAAATTCAAGAAAGGCATAGACATAGATACGAGTTTAATGGCTTGTTTGAGAAGAATTTTACAGATGCTGGTCTTGTTTTATGTGGCAAATCTCCAAGTGGTAAACTTGTTGAAGCAATTGAGCTTAAACATGAACAACATCCATTCTTTATTGCAGTTCAATTTCATCCTGAGTTTAAAAGTAGACCAACAAAACCCCATCCAATTTTTAATGGCTTTATAAAGGCTTCGTGCTGTTATGTTAAAAATGCATAACGGGTATCTATTAATAGTTGGATGAAAAATTTTTTCGTTGCCATTTGTTGACCATGAATGATGAAAATGTTATCTCTCTTCTTGGTGTTTACAAATACATAGAGTGCACGCGTGCGTGCGAGGAAGATTTGTTTAAGACACTCATCGCATGGAGGATGGTGATATTATGAAGAAAGCTTTAATTATGCTTCTTGTTGTATGTTCTGTTTTTGGTTTTGCCTTTGCTGGAGGAGAAACAGAACAGGCTGCTACAGCTCAAACTTATAAGTTTGGTATGGGTATTGTATTTGATGACAGTCAGTCATCAGAGTCTCAGGTTGCTTATGATGCAATTTGTGCTGTTGTTGTTACAGACGCTAGCGGTAAGATTGTTGCATGTCAGATTGATGATGCACAGAACAAGATGAGTACAACTGAAGTTGATCCAGAAAAGACATTTAAGTCAAAGTATGAACTTCAGTATGACTATAATATGGTCAAATATTCAGAAGCAACAAACGAATGGTTCCAACAGGTTGATGCATTTGA
>CAVEGR010000146.1:0-13324 GCA_963615565.1 Phocaeicola massiliensis
GGCCTACTCTGCTCAATCTTCACCTGCTCCCTTCGTCTCTGATACTCCTCCATTTCACTTTGCGCACGAATTTCCTCATCCTTAAAGGAGGCTCTAGGCACCTGAGAAATCTCCTGCTCCTGTGATCTCTCCATTTCCTCTTTAAAGACCGATTTCTCTCTCGCTAACTTTTCATTTTGAGTTTGATTTTGAGTGTCATTTTGGATTTCCTGGTTTTGCATAACTACAGGAGTACTCTGAAATTGCATTGCATATGGATTAATCATTTGAGAAGGTGGAACCTGAGACGTAGAACCTCGGGAAGAAACAGTGTTTTGATTTTGATATGTTTGAAATGTTGGCGCCTGATACCCAGGAGCTTGATATCCTTGAGTTTGATATCCTTGGACTTGGGATGCTGATGTTCTTGAAGACTTCTGACCTAAAGTTACGTTTCTATACTCAGGCTGAATTTGATAAGAAGAAAAATCCTTTTCAGCCTCAGCTTCTTCAGAAAGTCTTTTAAGTAACGTTCTTGGCTTAAAAAGACTCTCAAGACGTTTCTTCTCAGCCTCAGCTTCTTGACGAACACGCTCTTCTTCAAGCGCTTTTCTCTTTTGACGTTCTTCTTCAAGCTTTTTTAAACGTTCTTCTTCAAGCCTTCTTTGCTCCTCTGCCTCTTTTTTTATCTGAGCTTCTTTTTCAACTACATCATAAATTGAAACACCAGCATGTGGCTTAAGTATTGAGGAACTAAGCGTATTTGGAAACTTTTCAAACTCTACAGCGCAAACATCACCAAGAGTTTTAAGTGCCTCTTTAGAACTAAGAGAACTTTTTGGCATTTCTATTTTTTCTTCAGGCTTATCAACAGAAGAGTCCTCAAAAGTCTCCTCTGTTTGCGTTTGACTATCAATATTCTCCTGCTGAATAGACTTAGCATCTTTTGTTTCAGACTGTTCCTTCTTTTGATTCTCCTTGTCCTTCTTGTTCTTTTTATGATGTTTATGACGCACTACAGAAGAACAAAACAAGATTAAGCAAGAAATTAAAAGAGCACCTGCTGCAACTAAGTAATAGTAATTTGGAAGTAAGCTAACAATTTCAAAACCCTTACCACCTTGAAAATAGGCCCAAATCAAATACAAAGAATAAAACGCAATTGCTTTTAAGATAAATGAAAAAAGACCTGCTCCAGCAAAAGTAGTAACAAGCACCAGTAAAGCAAATACCCCAAGAGGGACAAGCCCATAGACGTTAAGAAACTCATAAGAAGAGCCTGATGGGAAAAAATTGATATACTTTTCAAAAATATTGTAAACAATTTGAACTACAGCATAAGGCAAAGAACCCTCAACAAGATGAAGATAAGGGAAAGCACAAACAACCATTGTTGGCAAAGTCAAAAGAATCACGAGAAAAATCCATAAAGCGCTTTTCCTTTTTGCCTTCTTACTTCCCATTTTTCTTATTTTTTACAGAACCTCCAGCCTTGCATACAACTTATACGCTTACGCGCGCGATACGAAAATATAATAACACTTTACTTGTAGTATGTCACCAAAGCTGTCAGTTTTTCTCAACAATCAACATTTGACGTTTAGCATCACAATAAGGCACAGAATAAGAAATAACCTTAGTAGAAAAAACTCCAGGCATAAGGCTCTCAATTGTTTGATTTTCATGCTCAATATTCTCATCACTGCTTTTATAAGCAAATATTTTTCCTTTAGGTAGTAAAATCCTGTCTAAATCAAAAACAATGTCCTTAAATGGCCTAAAAGCCCTAAAAGTTATGATATCATACTGGTTTTGGACCTCTGAAATGTCTCTTTGAAGCACCTGAGCTGTCTGAGACAGTCCAAGAATTGCCAAAGTGTTTCGTAAAAAACCAGCCCGTCTTCCCATACGCTCAACAAGCGTAAAATCCCAATTTAAAAAAGCACTTGCAAGTACAATGCCTGGAAGCCCTGCTCCAGATCCCAAATCTGCAACCTTAACAGAAGAATTAGCATTAGAAACTTCTTTTTCAAATAAAAAAGCAGGTGCAAGACAATCCAAAATATGCCTTGTAACAAGCTCTCTATCTGTAGCATTAACAAGAGCATAAGTAGGATTAAAGAACTCTATTTCAGAGTAAAATTTACTCAGCCGTTTGGATAAGACTTCAATGAAATTTTCATCATAAGTATTACAACCAGATACTGAATAAATCTCTTCAATTCCATTTCTTAAAAGTTCAAAAAGTTCCTCTTTCACAGCTACTCCATGTTATTTTCTTAGATAAACTAACAAAACAGTAATATCACTTACTCTAACACCCGATATTCTTGACGCCTGACCCACAGAAGTTGGTCTAATAAGTTTAAATTTTTCCCGAGACTCAGAGGAAATTCCTTCAACTTTGTCATAATCAAAATCTTCTGGAATCAAAATATTTTCCAGCTTAGCAAAACGGTCTACCTGTTTATCTTGACGTCTAATATATCCGTCATACTTAATCTTAAGTTCAAGTTGAAGTCTTACACTTTTTGGATAATCTGCTATTTCTGGTATTACACTCTCAAGATCATCCATAGTAACTTCAGGGCGTTTTAAACTTTCAAGAGCATTAACATTCAAATAACCTCTATGCTTAATCAAATCCTGAAGGCTCTCAATTTGACTAGTCTTCTTTTCCAAAAGAGAAAGTCTTTCATCAGTAGCAAGTCCAACAGCATGACCTTTTGCAGTAAGTCTTTCGTCCGCAGTATCGTGACGGAGATTCAATCTATATTCTGCCCTACTTGTAAACATTCTGTAAGGTTCTTTAGTACCCTTGGTTACAAGATCATCAATGAGGACCCCAATATAAGCCTCTGTTCTATCTAAAACTAAAGGAGCCTCCCCTTTTAGCTTCTGACAAGCGTTAATTCCAGCCATGAGACCCTGGCAAGCAGCCTCTTCATAACCACTTGTACCATTTGTCTGACCTGCAACAAAAAGACCATCAATTACTTTTGATTCAAGAGATTGCTTAAGTTGTTGTGGATCCAAATAATCGTATTCAACCGCATAAGCTGGCCGCATAATAATAGCATCTTCAAGTCCAGCAATTGAGTGAATTATACTGTGCTGAACATCTTCAGGAAGAGAAGTAGAAAGACCATTAAGATACATCTCCTTAGTTCCAATTCCCTCTGGCTCAACAAATATCTGATGTCTATTTCTGTCTGGGAAACGCACAACTTTGTCTTCAATAGACGGACAGTATCTTGGCCCCTTGCCTACAATCTTTCCACCATAAAGCGGAGAGCGGTGTATATTTGCTCTAATAACACTATGCGTATTCTCATTTGTATATGTAATCCAGCAAGGGACTTTTGGTCTATCCAATGTTTCATGCATAAAACTAAATGGAACAATTTCTTCATCTCCATATTGGCGTTCCATTTCATCAAAATGCAAACTACTTGCCAAAACTCTAGCAGGAGTTCCTGTTTTTAGTCTTCCAACATTAAAACCTTTTTCTCTAAGTGCATCTCCAAGTCCAAGTGCTGCTTCTTCTCCAAGACGTCCTGCACTATGATCATACTCACCAATGAAAATACGGCCATTCATAAAAGTTCCAGTTGTAAGAACTACAGCTTTTGCACTTATTTCCCACCCTCTTTGAGTCTTAACACCACATATTCTAGGAATATTTGTACCATTTTGCTCTGTCAGAAGGTCCACTACAGTATCCATAAATAGATTCAGATTACTCTGAGCTTCCAACGTTTCTTTTGCAAGTCTACTATATGAAAACTTGTCAGCTTGGGCTCTTGGAGACTGAACGGCAGGACCTCGTCTACGGTTAAGTATGCGAAATTGGATCATTGTTTGGTCTATAAGTAGACCCATTTGCCCACCTAAGGCATCGGTCTCTCTAACTAGATTTCCCTTAGCTAGACCACCTATTGCAGGATTGCAAGAAAGGCGCCCTATTGCATCTAGACTTTGCGTCACAAGTAGTGTTTTAAAGCCAATTCTAGCACAAGCAAGGCATGCCTCAATGCCTGCATGACCGCCACCAACAACCACAATATCGTAATCCATAATTTTATCTACTCCAATTATTTACCAACACAAAATGAACCAAAAATCTTATCTAAGATATCGTCAGTAGTGACTTCTCCAGTAAGCTCACCCAAAGCCTCTAGAGCTTCTTGAATGTCCATAGAAATAATATCCAATGGCACATCCATACTCAAAGCCATTTTAGCTGCATTAAGAGACTCTATACAACGTTCAAGATTCTCTTTTTGTCTTTGACTTTGAATGACAAGTGCATCATCTGCAGTTTGATGAATATCTTGAGTTATAAGTTCAACAATTCTAGAACATAGAACATCAAAGCCTTCGCCTGTTACACATGAAAGCTGAATAACACCATCTGTAGCCACTTGAGAAGGATTCAAATCATGTTTGCTTTCTACAACAATGTAACGTGAGTCAAAGGCAGACTCACCTGTCAAAGAGACCAATGAGCAGACATTCTCAGAGCAATTTTCTTTCATATAAACAATGACATCTGCAACATCAAGTAGAGACTTAGAACGCTTCATACCTTCAAGTTCAACGTCATCAATATTTACCTGAGAAGCATCTCTAAAACCTGCAGTGTCATAAAGCCTTATAGGAATACCGTCAATAACGCACTGAGCCTCAATAAAGTCTCTAGTAGTACCCTTGGTTGCACTTACAATTGAGCGGTCTTCTTTTAAGAAAAAATTAAATAATGAACTTTTTCCTGCATTGGATGGTCCTGCTAAAACAACCCTTGCACCTTGAGAATAAAGCCTGCCTGCATTGTAAGAAAGACTAATTTTATTAAGAGCTTCTATAGCAGAGTTTAGTTCATCAATTGGAAAATCAAGATTCTCTCCAATCTCATCTTCAGAATAATCAAGCTGAACTTCAACTGTACTCATGATAGATAAAAGAATGTCCTTAATTTGCACTATACGATTAAAAAGTGAACCATTCAGACGGTTTAAGGCCATTATTTGTCCAGTTCTTCCCTGAGAATCAATTAGCTCTTCTACAGCTTCTGCTCTGGTTAAATCCATTTTTTCATGTAAAAAAGCCCGTAGTGTAAACTCTCCTGGAAGTGCTTTTCTAAAGCCTAGTTTTGACATAAGTGCCAAAACAGCTTTAATTACCTGAAGTCCACCATGACATGAAAGCTCTAAAGATTCTTCTCCAGTATAACCATGACCGTCCTTGTAAACTGTTATGACAACATCATCAATAGCATCTCCATTAAGATCTTTTAGATGTCCAAAAACAGCAGTATTTGACGAACATTTTTCCAATTTATTACGGGCAGAAAACACAGACCCCATAGCCTTAATACAGCCCAAACCACTTACTCGTACAACCGCAATTGCACTCTTTCCCCATGGTGTAGCTAAAGCAAAAATAATGTCGTCAGTATTATAAGAATTCATAACATGCAGTATATCGAATTGCCTCACTTATATCTACTTCCAATCTAGAGGTGAAAACATTAGAATTATGCCTATGAATTCAACATTTATAACAGCAAAAAAACGTAGTGAGCTTTACAAATCCATAAGAAATTTCTTTGACTCAAGAAAATATCTAGAGGTTGAAACTCCAACACTATCTCCAGATCTAATTCCAGAAGCTACAATTGATAATTTTGCAACTACCTTCATCAATGAGTTTGAAGGTAGCCGTGAACTTTACATGATTCCAAGCCCAGAAATTTTCATGAAGCGTCTCATTGCTCAAGGCAGTGGGTCTATATACCAAATCTCAAAATGTTTTAGAAATTGTGAGCAAATTGGAGAAATCCACAACCCTGAATTCTCAATGTTAGAGTACTATACAGTAGATTTTGATGAAATTGACTCAATCAAGCTAACTGAAACTTTTCTAAAGGAAACAGCACTTGAAGGCTGTCCCAAAAGCGTACTAGAACCATTTGAAATTCTCAGTGTTCATGATGCAGTAGCAAAATATGCAAAAAAAACAGACTTAGACAAACTACAAAACCCAAAAGACTTAAGAGAACAAGCAGAAAAGCTTGGCTTATTAATTCCAGGCCCAGAAAGTTGGGACGATACTTTCAACAGAATTTTCATCAACTTTGTTGAACCAAACCTTCCAACAGACCACCCCGTGTGTCTAATTGACTATCCAAAGCAAATTGAATGCCTAGCAGAGCAAAAAGGCAATTACAGACGGCGTTGGGAGTTATACATAAACGGAATTGAGGTTGCAAACTGTTACCTAGAAGAACGCAATATACAAACAATAAGAGATTACTATTCAAAAGAATATCAGAAATTACTGGGCCTTAGAGCTGACAATGGTAAAGTAATTCCTGACGTAGACAACTCATTTGCAGAAATTTTCAAAACTTTCCCAAAATGCTCTGGTGTTGCTATTGGACTTGACCGTTTACTTATGGTGGAAACAGAAATTACAGACATCAATAATGCACTCCTATTTCCTTTCCATTCATTCTATTGATTAAACATAATGTTTAGTGATAACATGACTTCGCTATAAAGCTATAAATGCTATAAATTCTATTGTAATTCTATTCGTACACAAGAGGTGATTAACTATGATCAAAGCTGGACAGATTGATAAAGGTACAGCATTGTTAATTAAGGGTCAGCCATTTATTTGTATTGACCGTGAGTTTGTAAACCCAGGAAAAGGTTCTGCATTTGTCAGACTTAAGCTCAAGAGCCCATCAACCGGCCAAGTTCTTCAGGAGACAATGAAGAGCCAAGACAACGCTGAAGATATCAATGTTGAAACAATGGATTTCCAGTACACCTACAATGATGGTGAAAACTTCCACATGATGAATGTTGATACATATGAAGAACTTGAAGTTGCAATGGCAACCTTCCCAGATTATCAGTACTTGATGAAAGACGGCGAAACCTACAGATGTACCGTTTATGGAGAAGAAATTCTTGACATCCAAATTCCTTCAAAGGTTGTTTATCTTGTTGCAGAAGCTGAAGAAGCTATCAAAGGTGACACAGTTCAGGGTGCAACAAAGTTTGTCACAACAGAAACAGGTCTCAGAGTTAGAGTTCCAATTTTCATTAAACAAGGTGAAAAGATTCGCGTAAACACAGAGACAAAGGAATACCTAGAAAGAGTCAATGGCTAATTGATTCAGAGGTTAAAAACCTCTCTAAGAATAAAGGGCTGTTGCAATTGCGACAGCCTTAATTTTTATCGGAATTAAAGAGGTTTTGCAAAAACTCCTAAAGTATGAAAGACATTCATTCAATTAAAGAGCTCAAAGAATATCTAAATCTCACGGATGACGAGTTAGCTTGGAAGGAAAGCCCTATTAGTGTTCCTCTAAGCATTACGGCCCATTATTTGGCGCTCATTGATAAAAATGACCCCAATGACCCGTTAAGACGCCAAGTAGTGCCAACTGCAAAAGAAAATTTACAAAGTAATGCAGAATCAGATGACCCTCTTGCAGAAGTATCACACAGTAAAACAGAACGCCTCATACACCGATACTCAAACCGTGTTGCCTTCTTAGCCACAGATCTCTGCCCCATGTATTGCCGGCACTGCTTCAGACGACGCTTTACAGGCAACCTCATGGGTCCTGCCAGCAAAGAAGACATCAAAAAAGCAGCAAGCTATCTTGCACAGCATCCAGAAGTCAAGGAAATTCTCATCACAGGCGGCGACCCCCTAACGCTTTCCAATGAGCAGTTAGATTATCTTATCACAATACTACGTAACGCCAGCCCCAAACTTATCATTCGCTTATGCACGCGCTATCCAGTCTCTCAGCCTTCACGCATCACGCAAGATTTAATTGACATGCTCAAAAAGCACAACAGTGCCCCATTTTACCTACTTACGCAATTCAACCACCCCCGCGAACTTACACCAGAAAGCATCAAGGCCGTCTCTCTTTTCGTGGACGCAGGAATCCCTGCCCTCAACCAGACAGTCCTACTTCGCAATGTAAACGATAATCCCGATACCCTTGAAGAACTTTGTAATAATCTACTTTTTAACAGAATTAAACCATATTATCTCTTTCAAGGAGACATGGTTACAGGAACTGCAGACTTCAGAGTACCACTAAGACGCGGCATGGAAATAGAAAAAGAACTAAGACGCAGGCTCTCTGGCCTTGCAATGCCAAACTACTGTGCAGATCTTCCCCAAGGAGGCGGAAAAGTTCCCCTTTGTGGTTCATACATTGAACAAGAGCCAAATACAGAAAAAGGGTCCTGGAAAATCAGGACCCTTGATGGTGATTATAGAATCTTAACAGATTAATGGCTAAAGATGATGACGCGGAAGATTGCAATCAAGTAGAAATAGCCAAATTGTTTTGGAACCGTTCCTTAATTCAACTGTGAGAGTACATCATTAATCTCTTCGTTTCTAATTCTCTCTCTGATAGTATAATAATCTTCTTCAACAGCAACATCAGAAGTTGATTCTGTGGTTTCTGTAGCTTCTGTAGTCTCAGAAGTTTCAACTGGAGCTACTTCAACTTCCACAACAGGTTCCTCAGCTTCTTGAGCTTTTTCAGTTTCTTCAGCTTCAAGCATTGCATTCAACTGAGCCAACACAGCTTCAAGAACCTCTGGAGTAATTGACTGAACAAGATCTTCCCTGTATGCAACATACAACTGTGCTGCAAGAGCATTAAGGTCAATTTCAAGCTGTTCAACAACATCTGAAGATTCTTCAGCCTCAAGCTCAGCCTTAAGGTTGTTTACAATAGCATTCATAGACTCAGTTATTTCTGCTTCAAACGAAACATAAGCACTAGAGACCTTTTTATCAACTGCAGCATTAACAGCAGATTCAACAGAAGCTGTAAACTCATTCCTTAACTCTTGTCGCAACTCAGATCTAAGTTTAGCTTCAAGTTCAGCCTTAAGCTCAGATTCAACTTCAGCTTTAAGTTCTGCCTTGAGCTCTGCTTTGTCAACAATCTTAAGCTCCGGATCAAGACTTATCTTTACAGGCTCTGTTTGTGGAGCAGAAGTTGCAAAAAAGCTACTAACATCAAAGCCTTCTGGCTTAGTAACAAAAATAACAGCGCCACAATAGATGACGAGCATTATTAAAATTGTAAGTAGAATGATCTTAGTTTTCTTCATTTTCCTCATTCCCCTTGTTGGATATCATTTTTATTCTATCACATATCATATTTATTTGTCTAATTAGTTCAAGGTTTTTAGTCTTATTGTTGTTATTTATAACTAAAATTGGAGCTTTATACTCATTTTGACGAAAATCTACATCATTTTGAGCAGCTTCTCTCTTCTCAAAGTCATGCTCAGTAATACCATCCCGGTCAATAGCACGCTCAAGCCTATTAGAATAAGGAGCATCAACGTAGACAATAAACTTGCAAAAAGAATCTAAATTAGCACGTCTAAGTAAGGCTCCATTTAAAAAAATTACAGAATTGTCCAGTTCAGCTTTAGCTTTCACTTGTGCAACAAGCCAAGGATAAAGAATATTTTCTAAGTCTATTCTCTTTGAAGGATTTTCAAAAATAATTTTAGCCAAAGCTTTTCTTGAAACAAAAAAACCATCTAACACTTGAGAGCCAAAAGACTGAATTACTTTCTGAGCAACATCCTCAAGTTCTAAGGCTTGATGGCAAAGCTCATCCAAGTCCCAAACTTCATATCCCTTTTCTTGAAAGATCTGTCCAATATAGTTCTTTCCGCTACAGCTTTTGCCAACTAATCCTATGAACATTAGTGCATTTCTCCCCAACTAGAACCAGTCTCAAGACCAACCTTAAGTGGAATACTGAGCTTGTAAGCCTTTTCCATACAAGAGCGCACAAGAGCGTTCATTTTGTCTACTTCTTCAAAAGGCACTTCAAAAATCATTTCATCATGAACCTGAAGAAGAATTCTAGAGTTAAGACCATTTTCTTTAATAGCATTGGAAGTAGAAATCATAGCAAGTTTCATAATTTCCGCTGCTGTACCTTGAATGATAGTATTTACAGCAATTCTCTCAGCGCCAGCCAAAACAGTTTTGTTGGAAGACTGCATTTCTGGAATGTATCTAATATGTCCCATTGCAGTACGAACAAAGCCATCTTTTTTTGCTTGAATCTTTACCTTTTCAATAAAATCTCTAACGCCACTGTATTCTTCAAAGTAGACATCAATAAACTTTTTTGCTTCTACTCTAGAGATTTTCAAGTCTCTTGATAGCCTGAAAGCGGACATTCCATACATAATTCCAAAGTTAATTGTCTTTGCAACCCTTCTTTGCTGAGATGTAACCATCTCTGGAAAAATTCTAAAAATCTTTGCAGCTGTATCTTTATGGACATCTTCACCTGCCATAAATGCTTCTTTTAGATTCTTATCTCCAGAAAGATGAGCAAGTACAACCAGCTCAATTTGAGCATAATCAGCAGACATTAGCACACAACCATTTTTAGGAACAAAAGAATCTCTTATTTTTCTACCCTCTTCAGTTCTAATTGGAATATTCTGCAAATTAGGATTTTTACTAGAAAGTCTTCCAGTTGCAGTACCAGTTTGGAAGAAAGAAGTATGAATACGTCCAGTCTCTGAATTTATCAAAGAAGGCAAAGTCAACACATAGGTAGATAAAAGCTTATTTAGCATTCTATAACGTAAAATCAGTGGTGGAACTGGATCATCTGTATTAACAGAAAGCTCCTCTAAAACATCTGAATCAGTGGAAAAACCACTATGCGTTTTCCTGCCAGTAGGAAGCTTTCTATCTACAAATAAGATTTCTTGTAATTGTTTTGGAGAATTAAGGTTAAAAGACTTATTACAGAGCGTAAAGATTTCTTCTTGAACATCAGCAATCTCTTTTTCCAACTCTCCTCTAAAGCTTTTAAGCCGGTTTGGATCAAGCAAAATTCCCTCAAGTTCCATATCGCACAAAATTTCAACAAGAGGCATTTCAAGCTCAAAAAGAATTTTATCCAAACCCAATTTTTGTAGTTTTGGCAAGAGTGTTTCATATAGACGCAGAGTAATATCGCTATCTTCAGCACCATAATTTACGGCACAGTCAAGAGTAATATCGCTAAAGAGCTGCCCTTTAGACACAACTTCTTCATACTTGATTGTTGTATAATTAAGATATTTCTTGGCCAAATCATCCATATTATAACGGTTGGAAGCAGAATCAACGAGCCATGCCATGAGCATAGTATCTGCATACGGATGAACACCTTCAACTCCCCATCTACGTAGCACTTTCAAGTCATATTTGATATTTTGTCCAACAATCTTAAATCTAACTAAATGCTTGGCCAAAATTGCTTTGGCATCTTCATCCTCAATATAGCGTTTTCCATACGCTGTAAGTGGCACATAGCACGCCTGACATGCTTTATTTGAAAACGAAAATCCCACAGGAATTGCCAGCATGTCGTCTGCACTTGTAGTTTCAAGGTCAAATGCCACCACACTTTGGTCTGCAATCTCACTTAAGGTCTTTTCCAAATCAGCAATATCCGTAATTGCCCTATAAGAGCCTTTTTTTGCTGGCTCAATTGGACTTTCCTCTTCATTGTGTGTAAAAGTCACATTTTCAGAGACAGCACCATCTACAAATTTAGCTGCACTTTTTGCAAGCTTATCTGCACCAATCTCACCAAAGAGCTCAACACCCCGTGCCCAATCAATGCCTGCGGTAGTATACTGCTCAAAGTCTTTTTCACTGAGCTTGAAAAGGTCATCCTTCAACACAATCAAATCATGCGACAATTGCAGATGGTCTTTTGCAGCCTCCAATTTAGCCTGCATTCCTTTAGACATTACCCCGATATTTTTATAAGCTTCTTCTAAAGAACGATACTCTGAAAGTAACTTAACAGCCCCTTTTTCACCTATTCCATCAATTCCTGGGACATTGTCAGACGAATCTCCCAAAATTGTTAAATAGTCAACAATTTGTGTGGGTTCAACACCAAAGAGCTCCTTTACTTCTACAGTTGAACACATCTTATACTCATGCTCACCTTTTTTGGGAGGCCTTAGTGCAGACACACCTTCACGGACCAATTGAAGTAAATCTTTATCTCCCGTAACCATTACAGCATCAATTCCACATTCTTGAGCGCTCTTGCAAAGAGTAGCAACAATGTCATCAGCTTCCATACCAATCTGTGCATAATGTGGAATTCTCATATCATCCAAGATATGTTCAATTATAGGAATTTGTGCATGCAAATCCTCAGGAGTCTTGTCTCTATTTGCCTTATATTGGTCATACATCTCGTGGCGAAAAGTCTTTCCCTTGGAGTCCATGGCCACAATTAAATAATCTGGATTATACTGTCTGATTAACATCATAATGATGTTGAAGAAACCAAAAATAGCAGAGACATTATTCCCATTTTTGTCTTTTAACGGATTTGTAATAAAAGCAAAGTAAGATCTATAAATTTGACCGTAGCCATCAACAATGAAAACTCGTTTTTTTTTCTTGGAATCAAATAGTTCTCCAGAGCCCATAAAAACTCCTAGTTATTCATATTAGAAACTGCATCATCTACAACAGTGTTAACTGTTTCTGTAACCGTCTCTGTAACCTTCTCAGTCACAGTATTAGTGACCTTCTCCACAGCTTGATCAACTACCTCAGTTGCCTTTTTAGCAATCTCAGGAGAACTCTTAAAACTTACACCAAAAACCTTTTCAGAGACATCTGAAAAGAAGAAGAAAATTACAAAGAAACTAACAACAGCAACAATCATGGCCTTAAAGAATCCAGATACTTTTCTACCTGCTTTTGACATAACTTAAATCTCCAGTAATTCTAGAAAACCTTCATTTGAATGCACAATGAAATTTGGCCATTTTTCAAAGACTTCACATTTGGCATAAGTTCATTCCAATTTCCTTGGCTAATTGAGAAATTTGTAGGAATAGTATAAGCTACACCAACAGTAATTACAGGCCCTGCAAGGACATCCACCATCAATCTAATATTTACTTGGCCATCTTTAATAGCTTCAATAAGAGTTTTACCATTTGAAATAGGAACACTTCCTTCTTCTGTCCTGCTGGAACTTCTACTATACATATATGCAACTCTTGGGCCAACTGTTAAGCCAATCTTTGCAATTGAGGCAATTTCTACTGAAGCACCGGCTGAGAGAATTCCTGAAAGCAGTAGTGTTCTTGAATCTATAACAGATACTTCTCCAACAGCATCTAACTGGAAATAACTTATATTTGTTCTAAACTCAAGACCAACAGCAAGATTATCTTTGTTAAAGGTAAAGCCTTCAGAAGATGTTGCATCTTGTACATAACTT
>CAVEGR010000147.1:0-8253 GCA_963615565.1 Phocaeicola massiliensis
TAATCCAGGAGGAAAAACATGAAAAAACTTACAGTTTTAGTGCTGGTTCTTTCTCTTGTTCTTGCTTCTGTGTTTGCACAGGGCGCGGCAGAAAGTACTCCAGCAACAACACCAACTGCACCAGTTGCACAGGAAGAGGTAAAGGTTGAAAAGCCATCAACATATGTACGTGGTGATGACGAAGAAATCTATTACTCAATCCTTGGCGAGTATGAGGAACTCTGTATGGAAGCTAAGGAAGCTGCTACAGATTCAGAAAGATTTGTTCTTTACGCTCAGGCTGAAGCATATCTTCTTGATTCTGCTGTTATGCTCCCAACTACAACACAGAACGGTGCTTATACAATTTCTAGAGTTGCACCAAGAACAGTTCCTTATGTTCAGTGGGGAAATGATGATGACAGATGGAAGGGCGTAGTTATTTCTGGCGACTCTTTCCTTACTCCAGCAGAGAGAGAAGAACTTCTTGAGCTCTGGGATAAGGCTGTTAAGGGTGAAGGCGAGTACGATCCTATTGGATATCTCACATCAAAAGGTCACTCAATTAACAGAGACTACAGAACAACTTTCTCAACAGCTCCTGTAACTCTTGATACACTCAATACTTCAACACAGTCTGATACTGAAATTCTTGTAAACTGTGTTGACGGTCTTGTCCAGTACAACAACCTTGGTCAGATGATTCCAGCTCTTGCAGAGTCTTGGTCTGTATCTGATGATGGTTTGGTTTACACATTCAACATCAGAAAGGATGCTTGGTGGTCAACATCAGAAGGTACCAAGTATGCTGAAGTTACAGCAAAAGACTTTGAAGCAGGTTTCCACCACATGCTTGATGCACAGGCTGGTCTTGAATGGCTCGTTGAAGGCGTTATCACAGGCGTTTCAGAGTATCTTGCTGGTGGCTCATGGGAAGATGTAGGCTACAAGGCTGTTGATAAGTATACTCTTGAGATTACACTTGCACAGCCAACAAGTTATTTCATTACTATGCTTACATATAGCTGCTTTGCTCCTATCTGTGAGAGCTTCTACCTCTCACGTGGTGGAGTTTACGGAATCAGCGAATATGCAACAGCTTTCAATGATGTAAACGCATACACATATGGTAAGGCAACAGATGTTTCTTCACAGGTTTACTGTGGTGCATTCCTTCTCCAGCAGCTCAACGACTCTTCTATCATTAAGGTTGTTAGAAATCCTAACTACTATGATCCAGAGAGCGTAGTTCTTGATTCTATTACATGGATTTATGATGCTGGTGAGAACCCAACTCAGCTTTACAAAGATGTCTGTGATGGCGTTTATGCTGGTATGAGTCTTGGCGAAGGAAACGGAACACTTGCTCTTGCAAAGGCTGATGGAAACTTTGATAAGTATCACTACATTTCAGATACAACATCCACAACATTCTTTGGTGGACTTAACCTCAACAGAGGAACATTTGCATTGGCAAGTGGCGCAGCAACTTCTCCAAAGACAGAAGAACAGAAGATTGATACCCATACAGCTCTTCTTAACAAGAACTTCAGAAAGGCTATCTTGAAGGCTTATGACAAGGAGACTGTCAATGCTACAAGAAGAGGTGCAGATCTTGCTCTTACAAACCTCAGAAACATGTACACACATCCAGAGTTTGTACAGCTTTCAGAGGATGTAACTGTTGATGGAAAGACATGGGTAGCTGGAACATTGTATGGCGAACTTGTTCAGTACTATTGTGATGAGCTTGGCGCTGGCGTCACTGTTGCTGACGGTGTAAACGGCTGGTATGATCCAGAAGGTGCAAAGGCTTACCTTGCAGCTGCTAAGGAAGAACTTGGTTCTTCAGTTGAATGGCCAATTACAATTGATGTTGTATACTACTCACCAAGTGCAACAATCACAGCTGAAGCTCAGGCTGTTAAGAAAGTCATTGAAGACTGCCTTGGTTCTGAGAATGTAGTTATTAATCTTGTTGAGACAACAACAAGTGCTGACTACTATGCTTGTGGTTACAGAGCATCTAACGGAGAGGCTGGAAACTTTGACTTGTTCTATGGTTCAGGTTGGGGTCCAGACTACGGTGATCCTTGTTCATATCTTGATACCTTCCTTGGAAACGGTGCTGGATACATGACAAAGGTTATTGGTCTGTTCTGATTAACAGCATAGCCAATTAATGTATTTTCATGGGAGGGCTTTAATGTCCTCCCATGATATTATTGAGGGTTTTTGAATAATATTTTGCTGTATAAGCTTTTTTTAGGTTTTTGCAAAAGCCTTCTTATAGAGCAAGATATTGTCCAAAGGAGAGAAGGACCATTAAATTATGAGGAAGTATCTATTAAGGCGTATTCTTTTTTCGCTTTTTTCGCTACTAGTTGTCATATGGACTGTTATGCTTCTTATTTTTTCTTTAACTGATAGAAGTGTAATCTTCCAGCAGGATGACGTATGGAACAAGCGAAGCAACAACGATAGGGCTGTTTACGAATACACCCAATATCAAAGATATGGGTACCTTGAGTTTGTAAACTATACAAATTATTTGTCTCAAGAATATGGCACAACTGATCCTAGTTTTGTTACATCAGAGTCAAGAATGATTCAAAGAGAGACAGGAGAAACCTATCTTTCAAGTGAGACAGTTCAAAAATTTATAACAGAATACAAAAGTCAAGGATATGAAATTGTAAGACTTGAGCCTATTACTTATTCTTCTGGAAGAACTAAGGGACAGCTCAAACCAGGCGGAACAGGATATCTTTTGGCAGTAAGAAATAGGGCAATGATATATAGACTTATGGATTATATTAAAGGCCTATTTACTGTTGAGACTACAAAAGATGTTAAAGATGAAAGGCTTACGGAGCGCTATGTTCGTTTTGAAAAAGATCCTTATAGTGGGCTTTTTGCTATTGTTGGTAGTGGTACAACTCATAAGTATTTACTTTATTTTGACTCTCGGTTCCCATTTATTCATCAAAACTGGCTTCATTTGAATCTTGGTGTTTCTTATACTCGTTATAGAGGACAAGAGATCTCTTCTGTTATTACTCAGCCACAAGGAGATTTGGCTACAAAACTGCAACAGTATCCTGCAATGATTGGTACAGACCAGTATGAAGAGACTGCCGCAGATTTCCACTCCGTTACTTATAACTCAGGCGAACTTACTGAAACTGAGAAGGAACGTTTTAACGATAAGTATACAGTTGTGTCTTACAGACGTGCTGGTTTGAGCATGATTGAGAACTCTTTTGTTATTGGTATTATTGCCTCAATCATAGCCTATTTCTTGGGCTTGCCCCTTGGAATTCTTATGGCACGTAAGAAAGATACCATTGTTGATAAGATTGGTATGTGGTATATCATTTTTATCATGTCTGTTCCTTCATTGGCTTATATCTTCCTTTTTGCTGCCATTGGAACAAGAGCATTCAACCTGCCATACAAGTTTGCTACTGCCCAAGTTCAGGCTCTAGCATACATTCTTCCTACTATTTCTCTTGCACTTCCTTCAATTGGAAGTCTTATGAAGTGGATGCGCCGTTACATGATTGACCAAATGAATTCAGACTATGTTAAGTTTGCAAGAGCAGAAGGTCTTTCAGAAGGTGAAATTTTCTCCAAACATATTTCCAAGAACGCTATTATTCCTATCATTCATGGTATTCCTGGAAGTATTTTGGGAAGTTTAACTGGTGCAATTATTACAGAACGTGTGTATGCCGTTCCTGGTGTTGGTAACTTACTGACAACTGCAATTAATGGTCATGATAACGGTGTTATTGTTGCTTGTACGTTGTTCTACACAGCACTTTCTATTATTTCTCAAATTGCAGGGGACCTGCTTATGGCAAAATATGACCCGAGAATTTCATTTGAAACAAAAGGAGGTAGATAGTCATGGAAGAAGTAAAGATTACCAATGAAGATGAATTGTTTACCTTCATTGATCATGATGCAATTGAATCTGAGAAAATTATTGCTCCAAGATATTCTTATTGGAAATCTGTATTTAGGGTTTTCTTTAGAAGAAAGTCTAACTGGGTTTTGCTTGCTTTATTTGCAACTCTTCTTATTTGTTCGTTTGTAATTCCTATTTTTTGTAAATATGACCCAAATGAGAATGTTACAAATGCAATTATGTTCCATAAAAGTCCTTCTGAGGCAATGGCATTAACTGGTGGATTCTCTTTTAAGTGGTGTTTGGGAACAGGAGGCCTTGGAAACTCAATTTTCTATGGCATTTGGGCTTCTGCAAGAACTAGTATTCTTTTGGCTGTTATTTGTGCTGCAATTAATATGACCATTGGTATTCTTATGGGTGCTGTTTGGGGATACTCAAAGAGTTTTGACCATGTAATGCTTGTTATTTATAACATTATTGCTAATGTGCCATATATCTTAATGATATCGGTATTGGTGTATATTATAGGCTCAGGATTTTGGAGTTTTGTGTTTGCGTTGACCATTACGGGGTGGATGAGTATTGCGTACTTCTTCAGGACTCAGGTTATGATTATTAGAGACCGTGAATATTCGCTGGCATCTAGATGTCTTGGTACACCTATTACGCGTATAGTTTCAAAGAATATTCTGCCGTTTATGACTTCTGTTATTGTTACGCTTTTGGCTACAGAATTGCCTTCTTATATTTCCATGGAAGTGTTTCTTTCTTTTATTGGTGTTGGTCTTTCTGCTAGTGTGCCATCTTTGGGAAGAATGATTCAGGAAGCACAGACTGCGTTCTTGATTTATCCGTGGGAATTCTGGGCTCCGGTTGCAATTGCGGCTATGGTTACTATTATTCTCTATGTCTTGGGTCAAAATTTGGCAGATGCATCTGACCCAAGGACGCACATGTAAGGAGGCAGAACATGGAAAACGATAGAAAAGTTCTGTTGTCCCTTAGAGACGTAGATGTAAAATTCAATGTCAGAGGTAGAATTCTTTCTGCTATTAGACATGTTTCGTTAGATATTTATGAAAATGAAGCTATTGCAATTGTTGGTGAGAGTGGTTCTGGAAAATCTGTTTTAACCAAGACGTTTGCTGGTATGCTGGATTCAAATGGCTTCATTAGTAATGGAAGTATTATCTTCTCTGATGATGAGCTCTCTAAAACAGTAGCTCCGTTGAATGACCAGAACAAAAAGACGCTCAAGAGGGCATATGAAATGCTCAATAAATATTCGCCTTTGGAGCGTGGTGCCAAGGAGTTTGTGGCTATTGAGCAAAAGAAGGAAGAAATCAGGCAAGCAAAATCGCTTACACCAGAAGAGGATTTAGAGTTTTCAAGGAGAATTAAGGATCTCTCTGATGATATTGTAGACAGAACCAACTATATGCTGGCTTTGGACCGCCGGGATGCTAATGATGCTGCTCAAATTCAAGAGATTAAGGCTAAAATTGCAACGTGGAATGAAGAAATAAAGACTATCACAAAAAAGCGCTTAGACTTAATCAAAAAGAGAAGTCAGGATTATATGGCAGATACTGCTAAGGTTGCAGCCGACAAGAAAATTCTAGCTGACCTAGCAGCTTTACGTGAGACCAAACTTGCACAGCTTGAAGATCCTTCTAATTCGTACGGACTTTCACAGGCCACACTGGACAGAAATAAGACTCTGGCATACGAAATTCTTCTTTCTATAGCCCGATACCCCAAACTTACTCAATTAAAATTTATGAGAAAGCTTGATAAGGCTTTTATGCTTGCTATGTGCTCTGGTGTTGACTTAAATGACAGCCGTGAAAGAAATAAGATCTTTGAAACTTGCAACTTTAGAGTTGAGTTTAGAAAACTTGATGAAGAAAATGGCATTGTTGAAGGTTATGCTATTATTGACTGTGCAAAAGTAAAGTATACCAAAGACTGGCAGCAGATTAGAGGCTGTAAGATAGCTACTGTTTTTCAGGATCCTATGACATCTCTTAACCCAGTTGTTACTATTGGTAAGCAGATAATGACTGTTATTCTGAAACACCAAAAGTGTTCTCAGGATGAAGCAAAGAAGAGAACTTTGGATATTATGTCTAAAGTTGGTATTCCAGAGCCTGAAAAGAGATTTAATGATTATCCGTTCCAGTATTCTGGTGGTATGAGACAGCGCATTGTTATTGCTATTGCTCTTTCTTGTCAGCCAAAGATTCTTATTTGTGATGAACCTACCACTGCTTTGGATGTTACTATTCAGGCTCAAATTATTAGACTTATCAAGGATCTTCAGCATCAGCTTGGTTTTACAACTGTTTATATTACGCATGATCTTGGTGTTGTTGCTAATGTTGCAGAGCGTGTTGCTGTTTTGTATGGAGGACAGATTGTTGAGATTGGTACTGTAGAAGATATTTTCTATGAACCAAGACATCCATATACTTGGGCTCTTCTTAGTTCTCTTACTCAGCTTGCTGAAAAGGGAGACGAGCTTTTCTCAATTCCTGGTACTCCTCCATCATTGTACAATAAGATTGTTGGTGATGCCTTTGCGCCAAGAAGCCAGTATGCTATGGCTATTGATATGGTTAAGGAGCCTCCTATGTTCCAGATTAATGACCATCACTGGGCAAAGACTTGGCTTTTGGATCCTAGAGCGCCAAAGGTGGAGCCTCCTAAGATTATCCAGAATCTTCATGAGAAGATGCTAAAATCTCATATTGAGTTCACGGAGTGAGGAGTGGAATATGGAAGAAAATAAAAGAGAAGTTGTTCTTTCTGTTCAGAACCTCGATGTTGTATTCAAGAATGGAAAGAAAGAGTTTAAAGCTGTTGATGATGTTAGCTTTGATATTTATAAAGGTGAAACCTTTTCTCTGGTAGGAGAATCGGGGTCTGGAAAGACTACTATTGGGCGTGCAATTGTGAGAATCAATCCGTGCTCAAATGGTGCTATCTACTATAAGGGAAAGAAGATATCGGGGAAGTTGTCAAGAAAAGAAGACCGTGAAGTGGTCAGAAAAATTCAGATGATTTTCCAGGATCCGGCTGCGTCTTTGAATGAGAGAGCTACCATTGAGTATATCATTTCTGAGGGCTTGTTTAATTTTCATTTGTATGAAGATGAGAAGGATAGAATTAGAAAGGTTGAGAAAATAATTAAAGAAGTTGGTCTTCTGCCAGAGCATTTGACTCGTTATCCACATGAGTTCTCTGGTGGTCAAAGACAGCGTGTTGGTTTGGCCCGTTCTATTGTCATGGCACCAGAGTTCATTGTGGCAGATGAACCTATTAGTGCTTTGGATGTTTCTATTCGTGCTCAGGTGTTGAACCTTCTTAAGAAGTTCCAAAATGAGAGGGGCCTGTCTTACTTGTTTATTGCTCATGACCTTTCTATTGTTAGATTTATATCTGATAGAATTGCTGTAATTCATAAAGGTAAGATTGTTGAGATTGCTGAGACAGAGGAGCTATTTAAGTATCCTCTACATCCTTATACAAAGTCTTTGATGTCTGCAATTCCAATCCCAGATCCTATTTTGGAGAAGAATAAGAAGCTCTTTGTTTATGATCCTTCTTTACATGATTATTCTGTTGATAAGCCTCATATGGAAGATCTTGGAAATGGGCATTTCATCTACGGTAATGATGCAGAGCTTGAGCATTACAAGAGTGTGAGATTTGAAAAACATTGAAGTTAGTGATAAGCATGTTGGCTTAAAAGTTGTTCTCTTTATTGTTTTCTTGATTATTGCTGTTAGTGCTTTCTCTTATGGTGTGACTTTGATTGGAAAGAAAGAGTCTGGGTATCAAACTATTACAGCTTCTAGTAGCTCAAACGATTCGTCTGCTCTTACTATGTTTGCTAAAGAGATTTCTTTTAGTCATTATTTTGAGGGTAGCAGTAATTCTATCAAGAAAGATGTTCGTACTCTTCAAAAGGTTTATAGTTCTGTATTGTATGATGTGTGCAGACAACTTGATGCTGAAAATGTTTATGAAGGAGCTGTAAGCATTGGGGCTCTTAATACTAATTTGGGTGCTATTGTCTCTGTAAGTCCTGAGCTTTATGCTGTTTTAAAGAATGCATATTCTAGAACGTTAGAGAAGAAGAATTTTAACATGTTTGCTGGGGCTCTTTATTCTGAATGGAAGAATATTCTAATTTTGGATGATGCTAGTGAATTTGATCCTTTGAATAATGATTATATGGCATATAGAATTGGAGAAATTGCTAGAGAAGTTTCTGATTTGTCTAATTTTAAATTGGAATTCTTAGATGATTCTACTTGCTCTGTACGCTTTAGTGTTTCTGATCATTATTTAGC
>CAVEGR010000148.1:0-18230 GCA_963615565.1 Phocaeicola massiliensis
TTCTTAGTTTGTTAACAATTGTGACCCAAATTTTTTAACAACTGTTTAAGTTATACTCTGCCTTGTGAAAATTTGCAAGTTTTTTTCTGTTCTCAGCGTTTTTAATATCCTTCGTGTTCTGAGAATGTTCAAAAGCTCTATAAGAAGTTCATTCTAGCTAGTAAGACGGCAATACCTGCGCTACAGGCAGTCTCTGTTCGTAGTACACGAGAGCCCAAAAGCATGGGAGAAAATCCGTTTGAGATAAATAAATTGCGCTCTCTCTGAGACCATCCACGCTCAGGACCAATTGCTAAGACAGCACTTTTTTTAATTGTACTGGCACTAAGAGGCACGGCTCCTACCACATTATCTAGAATTATCAAAGAGCAATCATCATTCTCTTTTATTCCAATCTCTTTAAGTGTATTTAGTGCTCCATCAACAGAATTTGTAAAGAAAACTGAAGGAATGCCTGCATGGCAGGACTGCATTGCTCCATCAAGAAGATATTCTTTATACTCGTCTGTTTTGTAGAGATTACTGGAAAGATAAGATTTTTCACCAGTATCAGAACCGGTTAGAATTATGCGTTCTACGCCAAGGCTTACAGCTTCTCTGAGAATTCTTTTCATACATATGGGCCTAACTTGAGCGCATAAAAGCGTCACTGGATAGAGTTCCGGCGTTGAAAGAACATCATAAGAGATTGTCACCCCAGTAGGTTCAATAGCTTTAATTTTAGCTTTACCTTCACTTTGATTAACAATTCCCATGCGAAATTCATCACCCACTTTAAGCTTGAGAATTTCAACTATATGCTTTGCTCGCTCATCAGCTGAAGGAATAAGACCTAATTCTGGAAATTCATTAAAAAGAATCATGTTCATGGGCTAATAATAGCACAATAGGCCTTACTTGTTGAGATAAAACCCATTTTGGATTAAACTTGCCCGTGAAGTATGAAAAAATTTGTTGTTCTGATAATACTACTTATCCCGGCACTTCTTATGGCTAGTGCACAAAGTGAAGTTATAAAAATTGGGCTAGATCCAGGGGAAGAAGTCATAAATCTCAATCCTTATACTGCCTCTGATAGCAATAGTATTGTCATAATGCAAAACTTATATGATGGACTTTTTTCCTATAGTGGCAGTACAAGTGAAGCAGAATATGCTTTAGCAGAAAGCCATGAAGTTTCAAATGATGGCCTAAAATGGACATTTTATTTGAAAAATGCTTGCTTTTCTGACGGACAGGCCATTACATCCCAGACTTTTGTTGAATCTTGGAACTATCTTCTTGGTGGTTCATTAGCAAGTAATTTAAACTTTGTTAACAGAAAAGAAGACGGTTCTTTAGATTTAGAAACACCAAATGACCATACTCTTATAGTCAATCTAAAACATGCAGTTTCTTACCTTCCTAGCCTTTTATGCCAGCCATGTCTAGCAGCAATAAAGGACACTTCAAGCTACAGTGGTGCTTACGTTTTAGTAAGCCAAAATGAAAACAGCATTGTTCTTGAAAGAAATAAACATTACTGGGATGAAGTAAAAAACGACAGAATTGAAATACTTCTTGGTTCTGATTTTGATACAGCTTTTCAGAATGGAGAAATTCAATGGTCAATGGCAGCTGTGAAAGAGGCATCAAACCACATGGTAATTTCAAGACTATATGCAACTACATTTTTCTATTTCAGCGCAAAGGAAGGTGCATATTCAAACCAATATGTAAGACAAGCTCTTATTTCTCTTGTTCCTTGGGATATTATTCGCTACATTCAAGGATCTCTTATGGAATCTGATTCTCTTGTTCCACAAAGCAATGTTACTGCAAATTTAAGCAATGAAACAGTGGAGCTATTAGAAAAAGGTGGATATCCATATGGAGAAGGGCTACCAATGATTAGCATGGGCATTACTAGAGGTTCTCAAAATGCTACTGCAGCGGAGCTTATAGCAGAAATTTGGTCAAAGACTGTAGGAATTACTGTTACTCTTAACACTGTTCCAATATCTGTATATGCCACTAACCCAAAGGACAATCCATTTGATTTTTGTACAATGACATGGATTGGAGACTATTTTGATCCAATGGCCTTTTTGAGTTTGTTTGAATCTTCAAGCTCTTACAATCTTGCCAACTACTCTAATGCGGAATTTGATAAGGTCATTGAGCTTGCCCAAAATGCCGATACCATTACCCGCACAAGTCTTTTACAACAAGCAGAAAAAATTCTTCTAGATGATGGCGTAGTCATTCCAGTTTCAACAGCATTTGCAACAAACTTTGTCAGAGAAGATTTAATTGAAGGCTGGCAATCAAATCCTCTAGATATTCATCCGTTTAAGGATTTGAGCTTGATTAAGACCGCCAGTAACAACTAGCACACAGCAAAAACTAGCACGCAGTAACAATTAGTCCACAAGAACTACAGCTTGAGCAATAACGGCATCCCCTTGTCCTAATTCACCCAAGACACCTTCTGCAGTCTTTGCTTTAACTCCAATAAGAGAGCCGTCTATTCCAAGGATTTCAGATAATCTTTCTTTAATTTGGACTTTATAAGGACCCAGTTTTGTAGTTTGCAAAATTACAGTAGTATCTACATTACAGATATTAAAACCAAGAGATTTGACTCTAGAGACAACATCACACAAGAGAACAGCAGAATCAATATTCTTATAAGAAGAATCTGTATCAGGAAAAAGAGTACCTATATCTTCTAGTCCACAAGCACCAAGCAGAGCATCAATGATGGCATGAATTAAAGCATCACCATCTGAATGTCCAACACAGCCCTTTTCTGAAGGAATAACAACTCCACCTAAAACAAGTTTTCTTTCTAACGCAAGCGTATGCAAATCCCAGCCTGTTCCTACTCTCATAACTTCTCCAAATCACTTGGGTATGTAATTTTTTTATTTTTTGGATCCCCATTCACAATAGCTACTTTAAAACCATAATCTGTGAAAATTTGAGTGTCATCTGTATAAATTAAACCAGCTTTTGCTTTTTCTTTAGCTGCAAGATGTGCCTTATAGATGTCTGAAAAACAAAATGTTTGTGGTGTCTGCACCCCGTAAATCTTTGAACGGTCAAGACGAGAAACAATAATTCCGTTTTCTACTTGAACTAATGTATCACTCATAGGAAGAGCGGGGGCTGCTCCTCCTACCATGGAAGCTGTTTTCAAACACTGTTCAATAACTTCTTTTGTTACAAAAGGCCTTGCTCCATCATGGATACTAACTAGCTCAAGATTCTTAACTTCTTCATTAAGAAGTTGAAGTGCATTAAAAACACTTTCTTGCCTAGTTGAACCACCTCTTACTAAAAAAGGCTTTATTGTAGAAGGAATATTCAATTGTTTTAAGCAATCAATAGTTTCATCAAAAAATTCTTTTTTATAAGTAACAACAATAGCAACAAGTCCATCCACTGACAGGAACGGTCTAATGGAACGGACCAAAACCGCCTCATCTTGAAATTTTACAAATTCTTTCTTTACACCCTGAGAACTTTGTGCATTATTAAAGCGGCTGGAAGAGCCTGCCGCAGTTATAATAACGGCATGGCGCATTGAAATCACTTCTCCAAACAACTAAAGATAGTTTTTTCTATTTCTTTCTGGTCTTTATCTAAGGCGTAAGCACATTCATCAATCAGAAGTCTAATAGCATTATCATAGAGCTTTCTTTCTTGAACAGGAAGCTCCTTAACCTTGCTTCTGTGATACAAGCCTTGTACAACTTTTGCAATTGAAAAAATTGAACCTTCTTTAATTAAATCAACGTTCATTTGATAACGAGCCTTCCAATCAACTGCAACTGGTTCATATTTTGCAGAAATGGTTTCCAAAGCCTGAAGTGCAGTCTCTTTTGGAACAATAGCTCTAACCCCAGACTCATGAACTTTATCAACAGGAATGCTGACAATCATATCCGATACATCAATATAGATTACATAATAGAGAACAGGATTATTACGAACAGTACGCTCTTTAATATCCCTAATAACACCTACACCTTGTAGTGGATAAACAACGTGCTCGCCAATTTGAAATTCGGTTTTAACATCTGAAGCCATGTCCTTATTATAACCCAAATTATGCGAATTAACAACAAGGATATGGAAAAAAACCACCTTATGGGATATAGTCTCAAACATGCAAGAAACTAAACGACTTTGTGGTGTTTTACTTCATCCCACATCGTTTCCATCTCCATATGGAATTGGCGATTTAGGAATTGAAGCAAGAAAAATTCTTAAACTCATGTCCCAAGCAGACATTCATCTTTGGCAAATCTTACCTCTTGGACCTACTGGGTACGGAGCATCTCCATACTCTTCACGTTCATGTTTTGCGGGTAATGAACTTCTTATAGATATTAGATCATTAAATGAGCTTTTTTCTGATATCTCTCTTGACTATCCAGACCCATGCAAAGACCCATTTGCACGAGTGGACTATTCTTCTGTTTTTAAAAACAAACTTTCCTATCTTGGAAAGATAGCTAGTGAATTTATCCAAAAACACAGCTCAGATGCAGACTTTGTTGCCTTTTGCGCAGAGAATGCGTGGTGGCTAGATGATTATGCTCTATATCAAAGCCTTACAAACCATTTTAACGATTCACGCTGGTTCCTTTGGCCAGATGACATTAAAAATAGAAAAAAAGCTGCCATAACAAAGTGGACTAAAGAGCTTTCATCAGATATTGAGATTACAAAAGCTCTACAGTATTTCTTTTTTACACAATGGAATTCTCTACATGAGTTTGCTAATAATATCGGAATACAAATTGTGGGAGATATTCCTATCTTTGCCGCAAGTGATAGCGTGGATGTTTGGGTAAACAGAAAGCTATTCAAGTTTGATGCAAAAGGAAATCAGGTTGCCTTGGCAGGTTGTCCACCAGATGCATTCAGTCCTACGGGCCAATTGTGGGGAAATCCTGTTTATGACTGGAAAGAGCATGAAAAGGATGATTTTGCTTGGTGGAGAAGCCGTGTTGACAGCACTTTAAAGCTTGTAGATGTTCTCAGAATAGACCATTTCCGTGGATTTGAATCCTACTGGGAGACCCCTGCAGGTGAGACAACAGCAATAAACGGAAAGTGGATGCCGGGCCCTGGAATGAAATTGCTTGGACATTTTAAGGGCATGAATATCATTGCAGAGGATTTAGGCTTCTTGACTTCTGAAGTTCACAAGCTCAGAAAAGATAGCGGATTCCCTGGAATGAAGATTTATCAGTTTGCTTTTGACCTCTCCAAGGGTAGTTTTGATACCACCAATGCCTACTTACCACATAATTTTGACAAAAATTGCGTGGCTTATACAGGAACACATGACAATGAAACAACTCAAGGTTGGTACAATAGGCAAGATGATGCTTATAAGGACATAATTAGAAGATATCTTCAGTGTCCAGATAATGATGCTGTATGGCAGATGATGCGCACTTTATTAGCTAGTTCTGCTAATTATGTGATTTTTCCAATGCAGGATATTATGGGACTAGATAATAGCGCAAGAATGAATGAGCCTTCAACAGTTGGCTCTTCTAACTGGTCTTGGAGAATGAATCCAAGCAATCTTGAAGATTGGAAATTAAATAGATTACACGAATACATCACGCTCTACGGTAGAGCGTGATGCTTGTGCGTTAACACGCAAGTAATTATTCACAAATTAACATTGTCTTAGGATCAAGTGCCACTCCAGTTGGATGTGGTACTTTTTTGTGGTGATCTTGAACAACTGTCATGATAACTCTGCTCTTGGCATCGTTATAATGAAGACCAACAAGAACATCAATGTCATTAAGATAATCATTTAAGCTCTCTGGAATACCATATTCATTACATTTAGTTTCACGTCCATCAGGGGAAACGCAGAACCAAACTTCAATGTTCATTTCCTGAGCAAATTTCTTAATTTTTTTGATATCTTCAGAAGAAGCAAGAGTATATTTATAACCATCAAAGAAGACAGCATCTGCTTTGAATGAGCCCTGCTCAATCAAAGTCTTAAGGCTGAGTAAAATCTTGTCAACTCCAACGTTCTCCTGAGAGAAGTTCATCATAACTCTGTTAGTTCTGATAGTCTGATAAACATCAAATGCATCATCAAGGCTCTTAAAGTCTGTAATTTCTCTGAAGACTTCTTTATACCAACCCATGATATGTTCAACGTTTGCACCAAAAGAAACGTGAATGACGTTTTCGTTTCTCAAGAGCTTATCAATTGCAAGGTGAACCATGCAGGCAGTTTTACCAACACCATGACGAGACGCAATGACACCAAGGTTTCCTCTTCCAAGACCACCATTAATTGACTGCTCAAAAACTCTTATAGGACTATTTTTAATTAATTCCTCAACTTCCATTTTTTTCTCCGTAAAGTTTAATCCGTAATATTCAAAACAACTTAAATTCTATCACTTTTTTGCTTTATCTGCCGCTTTTTTCTTCAATTCTTCGGCAATTGTGGTTGGGACCTTAGCATATCTACAAACTTCCATTGTAAATTCCGCCTTGCCTTGTGTAATTGAACGTAAAGCTGTGGAGTATCCAAACATTTCAGCAAGTGGAACTTCAGCATCAACAGTACACATATTGTTGTCTTCAGAAGAGCTAACAATCATACCTCTTCTTTGGTTGATAGAACCAAAGATTGAACCTTGGAACTCAGAAGGACCTTCAACCTCAACTTTCATGATAGGCTCAAGAATTGCAGGCTTTGCTTTTGCAAAAGCTTCTTTAAAACCAGCAATTGCTGCTGTCTGGAAGGCCATATCTGAAGAGTCAACTGGGTGGAAAGCACCATCATTGATACAGCAACGTACTCCAACAATTGGGAAGCCAAGCTGTGGACCCTTCTTCATTGCGGTTATGAAGCCTTTTTCACAGGATGGAATGTATTCAGTAGGAATAACACCACCCTTAATTTCATTGACAAATTCAAAGTCTTTCTGCTCTTCATCTGAGTTTGGAGCAACCAAAATTGGCTCAATGTAACCTGCAACTCTTGCAAATTGTCCACTACCACCAGTTTGCTTTTTATGTGTGTAGTTGAAGTCTGCATGTTGTGTGATAGCTTCACGGTAGGCAACCTCAGGTTTACCAATTTCTACTTCACACTTATATTCTCTTCTCATTCTTTCAACGTAAACATCCAAGTGAAGCTCTCCCATACCCTTGATAATGGTTTGGTTGCTTTCTGGGTCTGTATAACACTGGAATGTTGGGTCTTCCTTCATGAAACGGTTAATAGCCTTACTCATGTTATCCTGGCTCTTCTTGTCTTTTGGGAAGATAGCCAAGCTAATAACTGGATTTGGCACAAACATTGAGGTCATTGCGTAGTTAACACCACTTCCACAGAAGGTATCACCAGAAGCACAATCAATACCAAAGAGAGCTGCAATATCACCACAAGAAACTTCACTTATATCTTCCATCTCAGAAGCGTGCATCTTGATAAGTCTTCCAATACGGAACTTCTTTCTAGTTCTTGTATTGTAAAGTTCATCTCCCTTTCTGATTTTTCCTTCATAAACTCTAATATAAGTAAGCTGTCCATACTGACCATCTTCAAGCTTAAAAGCAAGTACTACTGGTGGCTTGGCTGGATCTGCTTCAAGAACAACCTCTTGCTCGTTGTTATCTAGGTCAAGGGCCTTGTTTACAACATCTCTTGGTTCTGGCAAATATTTTGTAACAGCATCCAGTAATGGCTGTATACCCTTATTTTTATGGGCAGAACCCACGTAAACAGGACACATTTGCAAAGAAAGCGTTCCTTTTCTGATTGCTTCTTCAATCATTTCAGTTGATGGTTCTTCACCTTCAAGAACCATATTCATGAGGTCATCTGAGAAGTCTGATGCAGCTTCAATAAGCATCTCTCTTCTTTCAAGAGCTTCATCCATCATTGAGGCTGGAACTTCTTCTTCTCTGAGAATACTTCCATTTGGACCATCAAAATAAATGGCTTTCATATTGACCAAGTCAACAACACCTTCAAAGTTATCCTCAAGCCCTATTGGAAGCTCCATGAGAACTGCATTGAGATTGAGTTTTTCTCTCATTTGTCTGACTACGTTAAGAGGATTTGCACCAACTCTGTCACACTTATTAATGAATGCAATACGAGGAACGTGATAGCGGTCCATCTGCTTGTCAACTGTAATACTCTGGCTTTGTACTCCTCCAACGGAACACAGCACCAAGATAGCACCATCTAGAACCCTAAGAGATCTCTCAACTTCAATTGTAAAGTCAACGTGTCCCGGAGTGTCTATAACATTGATTTCATAACCTTTCCAGTTAACACTGGTGGCAGCACTTGCAATGGTTATGCCTCTTTCTCTTTCCAACTCCATGCTGTCCATTGTGGCACCAACGCCATCTTTTCCGTGAACTTCATGGATTGCGTGAATTCTGTTGCAGTAGAAGAGAATTCTCTCACTAAGTGTGGTTTTACCGGAATCTATGTGAGCACTAATTCCGATATTTCTCATTTTTGATAAATCTGTTGCCATTTTTCTTAACTCTTTAACCTTTCGTAAAAAAACTAGTATTTTATCCCTTAAAACGAGCAGTAAACTATCATATTTTAAAAAATTCTGCAATGCCGTCTTTAATGTCATTTATAAGGTTTTTGCAAACCTCTTTGGCTGCTTATGAACTGGCCCTTAAATACTTTTCATTTTTTACAACTGAATATATTATAGTGAAAAACTACTTTTTGCGGTGGCATGTATGGATTTAGATGTAAAAAACCTTCACCCTCTAGAAGTGAAGTTACTTAGGCACGTTGATCTTTCAAGCGAAATTACTGCAGACAAAATTGTTGCAGAACTTGGTTATAAGATTGGACAGTGCAACCAAGCGTTCAGCTGGTTAAGTGCAAAAGGTCTTTTAGTTGAGACAAACAGAAAAACAATTGTTCAGTATGAGCTGACAGATTTAGGAAAAGAGCAGGCTGAAAAAGGTACTCCTGCACAGAGAATATTTGATCTTCTAAGTTCAGGCCAAGCCCTTTCTCTGCCAGAGATGGCCGAAAAAATCGGGCTAGAAAAGAGCGATATTGGGTCTGCATATGGCATGCTGTCCAAATCAGGAACCTGTGCCATGAATGGCGAAAACAAGGCCTATATTAAAGATAACAAGTTGCCAGAAGATGTTGTGGAGACTGCAGAACTCTTAAAGAAGGGGCTTTCTGGTGCGTTGGATGAGGCTACTTTGAGTGAGAGAGAAAAGGCTTTGATGGCAAAGATTTCAAAAAAGCGTGGTGCAGTTGGAAGTCCTTACAAAGTAATTGAGCGTGAGGAGGTAGTTTACAAGCTCACGGAAGACGGTGAAAAAGCAAAAGAAGCTGTCATTAGTGCAAATATCACAGGCGAAGAAATTGGAGTTCTCACACCACAGATTTTGGCCTCCGGTTCTTGGAAGAATGCTTCTTTCCGTCCATATGGCCTTGATGCGCCGGTCTCAAGATTAATTCCAGGACGTCACAATCCATATGGGAATTATATTCAGTGGGTAAAAGACAAGCTCACAGATTTAGGTTTTGAAGAATTTGATGGCCCACTAGTAGAAAACGAATTCTGGAATGGAGATGCTCTTTTCATGCCACAATTCCATAGTGCAAGAGATATTCATGATGTCTATTACGTAAAAGAACCTAGACATTGCAAAGAAATTGAAGAACCATGGCTTACAAATATTGCAAATGCACATGAAAATGGTGGAAATACAGGTTCACGTGGTTGGCAGTACAAATTTGACCATGAATTTACAAGAAGGCAGGTTCTGAGAAGTCAGGGAACCGTTCTTTCTGCACATCAACTTACAAAGGCAAAAGTTCCAGGAAAGTACTTTGGCGTTGTTCGCTGCTTTAGATTTGATGAAGTAGATGCAACTCACGGTGCAGATTTCTTCCAGACAGAAGGTATTGTCATTGGGAAAGAAGCCAATCTCAAAGATTTGCTTGGCCTTCTTAAGATGTTTGCAACAGAAATTGCAGGGGCCACAGACTTCAAATATGTCCCAGGATATTTCCCATTCACCGAGCCTTCCATTGAAATTCACATCAAACACCCCGTTTTGGGTTGGTTTGAACTTGGCGGTTCTGGAATTTTCAGACCAGAAGTCACAAAATCTCTTGGCATTGACGAGCCAGTTCTCGCTTGGGGTCTTGGAATTGACCGTATGGCAATGATGCATCTTGGAATTAACGACATAAGGGATTTGTTTACTCCAAACATTGAAAGCGTAAGAACAAGGAGGGGAAACTAATGCCTAAATTTGAAACAACAGAGAAAATGTTTTATGGCCTTATGGGCCGTCCATACTCAGATTCCGAGCTTGAGGACATCTTCCCACGTGCAAAAGCAGAGCTAGATGGCCACGACACAGAAAACCACGTCTTGAAAATAGAGCTTAACGACACCAACAGGCCTGATCTCTGGTCCGCAATGGGTCTAGCTAGATTACTCAAAAACTATGACAACCCAGCTCCAAGACAGTACGATTTCTTCTCCTCAAAAGTCTATACAGCCGATAATAAAGGCAGAGAACTCCATGTTGGACCTAGAGCCAAGGATGTAAGGCCTTTCTCCTGCGGTTTTGTAGCCGTTGATAAAGAAGTTGATGAAGAGATTCTTCTTACGTTAATTCAAAGCCAGGAAAAACTTTGCTGGAACTTTGGAAGAAAAAGAAGATCAATTGCTATGGGTATCTATAGAAATGATCTTATTCAATACCCTATCCACTATGATGGTGCAGATCCTGAAACAACACATTTTGTTCCTCTTCATATGGAAGAAGATTTGACTTTACGTCAAATTTGCGAGCAGCATCCAAAGGGAAAAGAATACGGCTATATCATTAAGGATAGTCCTGTATATCCATATCTTTATGACAACAGTAATGAGCCACTCTCAATGCCTCCTATCATTAATAGTGCAAGAGTTGGAGCCGTTAAAGTTGGAGATAAAGACCTTTTTGTTGAAATCTCTGGAACAGTTCTCAAAGACGTTCTGCTTTGTGCTTCAATTATGGCTTGCGATATGGCAGATTTAGGCTTCACTATTGAGCCAATCAAAGTTGTCTATCCATATGAAACAGAATTTGGAAAGGAAATAACAGTTCCATACTACTTCCAAGAATCTCAAAGCTGTACTCTTGAGCAAATTCACAGCACTCTTGGTGAAAAGATTACTGCAAAAGAAGCAAAAGAAGCACTACTTAGAATGGGTGTTTACAGTGTTTCAAAAGGCAATACAATTTACATTACATGCCCTGAATACAGAAATGACTTTCTTCATGCAGTTGACGTAGTTGAAGATGTCATGATTGGTTATGGTCTTGAGAATTTCATTCCTACCATTCCAAGAGATTTCACTGTTGGACGTCTTACACCAGCAGAAGAACTTGGAAGAAAGGTTAAGGATATTATGATTGGAATGGGTTTCCAAGAAATGATGTATAACTATCTTGGTAGTAGACGTGAGTATGTTGATAACATGCACATTACAGGCGACAAAGTAATCATGATTGCAAATCCAATGTCTGAAAACTTTGAAGCAGTTAGACCTTCTATCATTCCTTCCCTTTTGGAAAGTGAGAGTGTATCAGGTCATGCAACCTATCCACATAAAATTTTTGAAGTTGGAAAAGTGGCTTACCTTGAACCATCTGACAACAGTGGAACAGTTACACATAATAATCTTGGTTTTATGTCTGCTGATGTAAGTGTTGGTTTTAACGAAGTTAACAGCTTCATCAATACTCTTATGTATTTCTTAAAAGTAGAGTATACTTTAAAAACACCGGAAAATGATCCTAGATTTATTCCTGGTAGATGCGCTGAGATTATTGTGAAGGGAGAAAAGGTTGGAATCTTTGGCGAAGTACATCCAGCTGTTCTTGAAAGTTGGGGCTGTGGCATGCCTACTGTAGTTGCTGAGATTGACCTAGACTGTTTGCTTTGATTAAGAAAGATGTTGCATTAAACCTTTTTAGACACATGTTGAACTCTCGGTTTTTTGAAGAAAAAACTGAGCAATTGTTTAAGGCTGGCTTGATTCACGGAACAACCCACTTGGCTAATGGCCAAGAGGCCTCTCAAGCTGGCCTTTGTCTTGCGCTAGAAGATGGAGACTGGATTGTTCCAACTCACAGATGTCATGGCTTTACTATCTGTAGAGACAGTGATCCTTTTGCTATGTTCAGTGAGATGTTTGGCTCTATCCATGGCCTTGCAAAAGGGCTTGGCGGAAGCATGCATATGCCAGATAAGAAACATTGGAATCTTGGATCTTCTGCCGTTGTTGGCTCTGGTGTCCCTCTTGCTACAGGAATTGCTTTTTTTGAAAAATTCAAAGCAGTTGGAAATGCCAGTTTTGCTGCCTCTTCATCTGGCAACCCTAAAGATTATCTTGCTGTCCCTGTTAAGAATGTTTCAGTTGCTATATTTGGTGATGGCGCCTCCAGCAGAGGCTCTGTTCATGAGTCAATGAATATAGCTTCAATTTGGAAGTTGCCAATTCTTTTTTACTGCGAAAACAACCATTATGGAATGTCAGCATCTAGTGATAAGATGATTAGCATTAATTCTGTTTCTCAACGCTCTGGTGCATACTCAATGCCAGGTAAAACAGTAGATGGCAATGATGTTGAAATTGTTTACAATTCTGTAAAAGATGCTCTTTCACATATTCGCTCTGGTAATGGCCCATACCTATTAGAGGTTATGACATACAGGACAAAGGGACATTCAAAAAGCGACAGACGTTTATATAGAACAGCTCAAGAAGAAGAACAATGGCTTAAAAAGGATCCAATTACGCTTTTTAAGCAGAAACTTATCAAATTGGGCTATCTTTCTGAAAATGAAGTTACTTCCATTGAAGAACAATGTCACTCTTATATTGAAAATATGGCCGCTTTAGCTTTGGATAAAAGTTCTGACAAAATAAGTGTTAAAGATGTGGAGGGTATGGTCTATGCAGAATAAATTAACTTTTAGAGAAGCAATAAGACAGGCCCTTGCAGATGAAATGGCTCAAGATCCAAACGTTCTTCTTTTAGGAGAAGATGTTGGTGTTTATGGTGGCTGCTTTAAAGTTTCAGGGGATTTATACAAAAGGTTTCCAAATCAAGTTATTGACACCCCAGTTTCAGAAGAAGGTTTTACCGGCATGGCTGTTGGTGCTGCAATGATGGGTCTTAGACCTGTTGTTGAAATCATGTATGCAGATTTTTTCACTTTAATCTTTGATCCAATTGTAAACCATGCTGCCAAGACCCATTTTATGAGTGGTGGACAGTTTTGTTGTCCAATTACAGTTCGTCTTCCAGAAGGTAGTGGCACCGGTCATGGTGCACAGCATACACAAAGCCCAGAGGCTCTTTTCCAAAACAGTGCAGGTCTAAAGATGGTAGCACCTTCCTGTCCTTCTGACGCCTACTATCTTCTTAGAGCTGCAATTAGAGACAACAATCCTGTTTTAGTCTTTGAACATAAGCTTCTTTATGATATGGAAGGCTCTATTGATGACGAGCCTCTTCCAATTGGAAAATCAAAAGTATTAAGACAAGGTAAAGATGTTACAATTATTGCCTACTCTAGAGCTGTACAAACTGCATTAAAGACAGCCTCTTTGCTATCTGAAGCTAAAATTGAGGCTACAGTTGTTGATCTTTGCACATTAAAACCTCTTGATAAGAAAACAATTTTCTCTGAAGTACAAAAGACTGGCAGAGTTGCTCTAATCCAAGATCCAAATGCTTTTGGGGGAGTAAATTCTCAAATTTGTTCAGAAATTTGCTCTGATGCTGAGACTTTTAAGACTCTAAAGGCTCCTATTGTTCAAAAGGGAGGCAAATGTACACCTGTTCCTTTCTCAAAAGATCTTGAACACTCAACTATTCCAAATGCAGAGGATTGTGCTAAGGCTATAATGGAGTTGTTTTAGCTTTGTTTGTTTAGCTTTGTTTGTTTAGCTTTGTGCAAACGCTTCAAACTTCTTTAGAAAGTTTTTCAGCTCTTCTTTGTCAGTTGTACTAGCTGCTCCTTGGTAAAGTGGAGCTTTTCCACCACCTTTTGCTCCAATGACAGGTAGAAGTGTTTTCCTAACTTCATTAAAATCCTTTTTTTCGTACTTTCCCTTTAGTGCAATAACCCAGAGACTTCTGTCTTTTTCTACCTTAATAACGCACATTGCAAGATCATCATAATTGTTAGAAGCGTGTTGGAATCCTTGTAAATCATAGTTATTATCTACAATAAAAGCAGCTATATTGTTGTTAAGATTTTTCTCAATTTGATAGCCTGAAACTATCTTATCTAGCTCTTTTTTCTCATGTGATAATTGATTTAGGCTATTGTTAAGACTCTCTACCTTGGGAACCACATCTAAAGGAGAACAGGTCAACTTAGAACAAAGTTCTTCTTGAAGCTTTAAACTCTTCATTGCATACGAAAAGGCTTCTTCACCACACTTAAAGTATAATCTCACATGCCCTCTTATGTTTTCATGTCCAATGCAATAGATAAGCCAAAGTTCTGAGGTTTTTGCAACATGAACTCCACCACAAGCAATTCTATCCACATCCTGAATTTCTACTATGCGCACATCACCTTCAACTTTAATTGACCTTCTAAGACCCAACGCTTCTGCATCTTTGTGGCTCATTTCATGATACAAGATTGGATGACTTTCCATTATCACCTTGTTGGCAGCCTTTACCAAATTTTCAATTACTGTTTCAGATATCTCTGCCTGGTTGGTTTCTATTGTCAAATATTCATCGCCAAGATGTACAGCCACTGTTCCAATGTTAAAATTTGTGAAAAGAAGACCTGATAACATATGCTGAGCAGTATGCATTACCATGAATTTATATCTATGTGCCCAGTCTAGTTTTAATGTAAAGCTCTCACCTATTTTTATTGGACAATCATTTTCTTTGCTATCTTTAATAAACAATACAGAATCACCGTTTTCTGCTTTCTTGGTATCCACAATCTCATATGGTCCTAAAAAACCTCTATCTCCGGGCTGTCCACCACATTCTGGGTAGAATATTGTGCTATCGGTTAGCACTTCAATGATGTTTTCTTTCTTGCGAACATCAACTACGGTGCACGTTGTTTCTTTCTTGTATGTATCTTTGTAATAGAGTTTATCCATATGCTAGAAGATATCCTTATTGTTAAATGTTGTCCATTCCGATAAAAATCGGTATCTTCAAAGGCATGGGGCTGTAAAGCCCATGTGAGGTGAAAAATGGCAAGAATAAAATCGGCGTTGGAGTTGGCGCTGGAAAAAACAAAAGATATAGAGATTGATGAAAGCAAGTATAGAGCAGACATACTGGAAAAAGAAGGTATGGCACTGGCTGGCAAGTATTTAAATGATGCTCAAATGACAGATGAAGAGCTGTCTGGAAAATATAATTCTTATTCGGAAAATGATGTTGCGTTGGTGAAGAAAGGCATTGTTAATACTGTTTTCTCTAACTTGAGTTTGCCTTCAGATGACATGTACGAGATGCGTTTTGAGCGTATTGTGGCTCTAGTGGTGTTGGTTGCAGACCAAAGCAGTCAGGCAATTTCGTCTATCAGACAAATTGGGGATTTGTTTGCACAATATGTCAAGCACAGAGATGACTTTATTCAAAGGATGCAAGAACAGGTTCAACAGGCAATGCAAGAAAACCCTGAGGCCTTCAATTCTAAGCAATATACACAACTGATTCAGCAAAATCTCAAAAAACTTGAAGCACAATACCAAGGTGCATTAGATAATGCGAAAGAAGCTTTGCACTCACAACTTAACATGTAACTTTCATAAGTTATCTTGCAGTCATTTTACTGATTCGTTATACTCTTTTTTTGGAGTCTTGTGCTCCGTAACGTCTTTAATTAAAGGAGGAATTGTCATGGAAGCTGGTAGTAGTAGCTTATATGCAGATCCAGATCCCGTTCCGCTCGGTACAACCCTCCTTGGATATAATTTGTTCTAAAGAGACCCTCACATAGGAACCTTCCTATGAGTATTGAACGCAATCATTCTGCATTGGCGACTCTTCCAACTCTGACTTTTCCCAAAGCCAGGGAGGTTGCATATGGCACAGCAAACTGCAACATTGGAAAGTACTCTTAAAACATTGGTGGAAAACAAAAAGTATTCTGCAGTAAAGGATATTCTTGTTACAATGAATCCATCTGATATAGCTGCAATTTTTGATGATCTTACGGAAGAACAATTACCCGTTATGTTTAGACTTCTTCCAAAGGCTCTTGCTGCAGATTCTTTTGTTGAGATGGATCCAGAAAATCAAGAGCTCTTGATTAAGGGCTTTTCTGATACAGAGCTTAAACAAGTTTTAGATGAAATGTATGTTGATGACACAGTAGACATTGTTGAAGAAATGCCTGCAAATGTTGTAAGCAGAATTCTTAAACAAGTCACACCTGAAAAACGTAGAGATATAAACGAAATCTTACGCTATCCGGAAAACTCTGCTGGTTCAATCATGACCACTGAATATGTTTCTTTAAGAGCAAACATGACAATTAATGAAGCATTTAAGTGCATTAGAGAAACTGGTGTAGACAAAGAAACAATCTATACGTGTTATGTTCTATCCTCTTTTAACCGTCTACTTGGGACAGTCTCTGCAAAAAGCCTCATGCTTGCAAAAGATGACAATGCTACAGTAGAAAGCATTATGGAAACCAACCTCATCACGGTTACTACTAAAATGGACCAGGAAGAAGTTGCAAAAATGCTATCAAAATACAACTTACTTGCTCTTCCAGTTGTAGATAGTGATAACCGAATGGTTGGTATTGTTACCTTTGATGATGCTATGGACGTCATGGTTCAAGAAGCAACAGAAGATATCACTATCATGTCTGGTCAGACCCCTTATGAAAAAACTTACTTACGCACATCTCCTTGGGAATTATTTAAACACAGAATCCCTTGGCTCATGATTCTAATGGTAAGTGCAACCTTCACAGGTCTGATTATAACAAACTTTGAAACAGCTCTAGCGGTTCATGTTATCTTAACAGCTTTTATCCCAATGCTTATGGACACAGGCGGAAACTCCGGATCTCAATCATCTGTTACCGTTATACGAGCCATCTCACTTGGAGAAGTAGAGTTTCATGACATTGGAAAAGTAATTTTGAAAGAACTTGCTACATCTTTTATGTGTGGTCTTGCTCTGGCTATAGCCTGTTTTGCAAAAATAATGCTCATAGATGGTCTGTTGTTTAAAAATGAATCTGTGACAGTTGTAGTTGCTCTTGTAGTTAGCGCCACAATGTGTGTAACTGTCATAATTGCCAAACTCATTGGTTGCACACTACCACTTTTTGCCAAGAAAATTGGCTTTGACCCAGCTGTCATGGCAAGTCCTTTTCTCACTACAATTGTTGACGCACTATCCTTGCTAATCTATTTCTCAATTGCTACTGCAATATTGTTTTGAAACAGAGAATTAGGTTTATTGATAGCTAGAATAAAGATCATATACAACAAGTTTTTTAGTAAATTCATCAATTTTGACTGTTGGATCACAGCAGTCAAAATTGATTGTTTTTTCTCCACAAAGATAAAAACAATTGTCACTAAATTTACCTTCAATGTCTCCTACGTCCAAAACAACAAAGAAAGCAGGTGCTTTGCTTGAAATTAGGACATCAAACGAGTTTTCTCTCTTTTGTACTTTTTCAATTGTAATCTTAGGATTTGAAAGCTCTATTTTCTTGGGCCTTGCAAGAAGCAAAACTTCTTGCTTCGTCAATTCATCAGAAATACTAGTTCCATCAAAATTACCATAAGAAGATTCAACAAGAAGGAAGGTGTTCATTATATTGATTTTTGATAACTCACACTCCCAAACCAATTCAACACACATACTATTCACTTCTACATTTGAAACATCAAAATGAGAAATCTCTTTTCCTGAAAAATCAATAATCTTAATAATTAAATCAATCTTAGCAGGTTTAGGGCTATCATTGGCCACTTTAACAAAAACCTTATCATCCTTTGTATAAAGTAAGGGTCTAACAGGTTCGTAAAAACGCTTTGCAACATAATGAAGAGCCTTCCATTTTCCCCCATATTCAATACTGGACCAAGATGATACTGGCCAAACGTCATTTAATTGCCAGTAAAGCGTTCCCATGCAATAAGGCATAAGAC
>CAVEGR010000149.1:0-11263 GCA_963615565.1 Phocaeicola massiliensis
AAATAATACTTTGTGTATTATGAAGTTAGAAGAAATGCTCTTTTAGCCGAAAAGGAACTGTAGCAAAGCAAGTTGAACAATTTATACGAAGTTATGATTTCAAGATTCAAGGAATTATCTTTAGCCAATATGAGTATATGGCTAAAGATGATGACACAGAAGGTTGAAATTAGAACAAGTAGAAATGTTCAAATTGGGTTGATACAGTTCCGGATACAAAGCCAAGATTCATGAAGACAGTTTTGCAAAAACCTCTCAATAGTCATAAAAGAAGGTCCTGTTTCAAAAGTAGTAAAAGGACTTTAACAATTGATTAACAAAGAACCATATTAAGAGTACAATCGCCTTCATGCAGTTAAATTTTGTATTTTTTTTAAATACCTGCCTTCTGGGGGTAGGTCTAGCTATGGACGCTTTTTCCGTTTCTCTTGCAAACGGTCTTAATGAGCCAAAGATGAGCTTTGGAAGAATGAGTCTCATAGCTGGAACTTTTGCAATATTTCAGTTTGTTATGCCAATGACAGGCTGGATTTGCATTCACACTATAGTTGAGTACTTTAAAATGTTTGAGAAGTTCATCCCTTGGATTGGTTTTGCAATCCTAATGTGGATTGGCGGTGAGATGATTGTAGAAGGAATCAAAGGTGCCAAAGAAGAAGCTGAAGTTGAAGAAACAAAGAGCCTTTCATTTGGAAAACTAATGATACAAGGAGTAGGAACCTCAATTGATGCTCTCTCTGTAGGTTTTACAATTGAACAATATGATTTAAAGGCTGCAATTATTGCATCTCTTTTAATTGGAATTATTACTTTTGGAATATGCATTTCTGGTGTTGCAATAGGCAAGAAATTTGGAATGAAGCTTGCAAAGAAGGCTACAATACTTGGTGGTTGTATCCTTGTTGCAATTGGAATTGAAATATTGGTAGGTAGTTTTATATGAAAAAAAAGAGGACAGATTCATACATTTCAATCCTGTCCTCGTTTGTTTTGATTTTATTATGGCACATAGGAGCAATAGCTCTTAATGCACCAATTATCCTGCCCACCCCGTATGAAGTTTTTGTACAGCTAATAAACATTTTTTCTCCTGACTTGGCTACAAATCTTATCTACACCATTTTGCGTGCACTTGAAAGCTTTGTACTAATAGTTTGTACAGGAACACTTGCTGGCATACTTGCAGCAAAATATCCAATATTCAACAAAATAATTAATCCTCTGATAACTGTTTTTAAAGCTACTCCAGTGATGAGTGTAATTCTCTTAGCCTATATTTGGCTACGCACTGGTGCAGTTCCTGTTTTTTCTGCTTTTCTAATGGCCTTTCCTGTGATGTTTGTCCAAACAATAGCCGGATACAACAGTATAGATAAAAAATTATTGCAAATGTGCAACATTTACGCCATCAATGGCAATGAACGTATTAAGCATCTAATAATTCCTTCTATTATGCCAGCTTTGGTTACAGGAGCAAAACAAACGCTTTCAATGATTTGGAAAGTTATTATTGCAGCAGAAGTTTTAACATTGCCAAAATACGGCATAGGCAGAGCTTTACAGTTGGCTCAAATTCAACTTGAAACTCCAAAAGTATTTGCATGGACTATTGTTGCAATCATTCTAACAGCCCTCAGCGATACTCTATTTAATTTACTTCTTAAACATCTAGGAGTGGAGGCCAAAAATGATCATTAAAAACCTCTGTAAATCCTATGGAAATAATATAGTATTAGAAGATTTTTCTCTTGATATAGAACCAAAGACAATTGTGTGTATTATAGGAGAATCGGGATGTGGAAAGACTACTTTGCTAAATTTGATAGCTGGCATTATTCAGCCAACTTCTGGAAGTATAGATATAGAACATAGTTCAGTGAGTTATCTATTTCAGGAACCTAGACTGCTTCCGTGGAGAACCGCATTAGAAAATGTGACCATTGCTCTGAAAGGAAACCAAAACAAAGCAAGAGAAGCTCTTGAAATGGTGGGATTAAAAGATAGCTTAGACAAGTATCCAAATGAACTTTCAGGTGGCATGAGGCAACGTGTAGCCATGGCAAGAGCGTTTTCATTTTCAAGTAGCCTAATTCTTATGGATGAGCCGTTTCAAAATCTAGATGTCAAATTAAAAAATAATCTACTTAAGCAATTTCTAACACTTTGGAACAATGATAAAAAAACAGTTTTATGGATAACCCACGATATAACAGAGGCCTGCCTTGCAGCAGACCTCATTCTGTGTGTTTCTTCAAATCCAATGAAGATTGATAAAACGTTTCAAATTGAACTTGCTAGAGACCTGCGTACAGCAGAGAACATGGCCCAAATGCAAGCACAAATCTATCAGACATTAGTAAAATAAGGAACTGTAGCGAAATAAGTTGAGCAATTTATACGAAGTAATGTTTTCAAGATTCAAGGAATTGACTTTAGACAATATGGTAATATGGCTAAAGTTAATGATGAAGAAGGTTGGGAACAGAACAAGTAGAAATGTTCAAATTATTTTGATACAGTTCCTAAATTACTTTACAACAACTCTCATTATGCGTTTCTTGCCGGCACGGAGAATCATCTCACCGTCTTTTGCTTCATCTTTAGTGATGATAGCTTTAACGTCTGTAATTTTGTTGTCATTAATAAAGCAACCTCCACCTTCAACAAGACGGCGAATATCGCTCTTAGTGTTGCCAAGACCAGCTTCAAAGAATAAATCAATAACACCCTTACCTTCACCAAATTCAATGTTAGCTGTTGGCATTGCACTACGATCCCCGCCATTGCCAAAAGCAGCCTTAGCAGCAGAAACAGCCTTTTCTGCCTCCTCCTGGCCATGAATTATCTTTGTTACTTCATATGCCAACTTAGCCTTAGCATCATTGATGTTTCTAGAAGGATCTTCATATTGAGCAATCTCATCCAATTCCATGAACGTAAAGAGCTTCATGAACTTGATAACATCTGCATCAGCAATATTTCTCCAGTATTGGTAGAAGTTGTATGGAGAATAAAGAGTTGGGTCAAGGAATACAGCACCCTGCTCACTCTTACCCATCTTCTTTCCATCAGCTCTCATGATGAGGTTGAAAGTAAGACCATAACATTCTGGCCCACCCATTCTCTGAATGAGATCAATACCAGCAACAATATTTCCCCACTGGTCAGCACCACCAATTTGAAGCATATTGCCATAGTTTTTGTAGAGCATGTAGTAGTCATAAGACTGAAGAAGCTGATAGTTAAATTCAATAAAAGAAAGACCTCTTTCAAGGCGCTGTTTTACACCCTCAAATGTAAGCATTCTGTTTACAGAAAAGTACTTACCTACATCTCTAAGAAACTCAATATAGTTAAGATCAACCAACCAATCAGCGTTATTTGCAATAGTTCCTTTGCCATAGCCCGCAGGTGGAACTTCGTCAAAGTTAACAACTTTAGAAAGTTGCTTAGCAATATTCTTTGCATTTGCATCAATAGTTTCTGCTGGCAAAATCTTTCTCATCTCTGTTTTGCCGGAAGGGTCTCCTATAAGACCTGTACCGCCACCAACTAGGGCAATTGGCTTATGACCATGCTCCTGAAGATGGTGCATAGCAAAGAAAGGTACAATATGTCCAACGTGAAGAGAAGGACCTGTTGGGTCTGTTCCACAATAGAATGTTACAGGACCTTTATCCATAAGATCTGAAAGACCCTGCATATTCGTGCAGTCTTTCACAAAACCTCTATCAATGAGAACCTGTAGCGCCTTATTCATTTTTATACCCTCTTATACTCTTTTGTTGCTTTCTTAATTTCTGAAACAAGCTGAGAAATTGGAACACGGACCTGCTCCATAGAATCACGGAATCTCAGTGTAACTGTGTTGTCCTTAAGTGTATCATAGTCAACAGTTACGCAATATGGAGTACCAATTTCATCCATTCTTCTATATCTACGTCCAATAGCTCCGCTTTGGTCAAAGAATGTAACAAAATCTTCTCTTAGTTCATGCTCAAGCTTATCGGCAAACTCGCCAATACCATCTTTCTTGACAAGAGGCAACACAGCAACAGTAACTGGTGCAACATTTGGATGAAAGTGCAATACGGTTCTAACATCTCCATCTGCAAGCTGTTGCTCTTCATATGCATCTGAAAGAGCCATAAGAACGTTTCTAGTCAAGCCGGCAGATGTCTCTACAACATAAGGTACATACTTCTCATTTGTCTCTGGATCAAGATATGTGAGATCCTTGCCTGAGAACTTCTGATGCTGAGTAAGGTCATAGTCTGTTCTGCTATGAATACCTTCAAGTTCTTGCCATCCCATTGGGAAGAGGAATTGAATATCGTATGCATCTTTTGCATAGAAAGCAAGCTCATCTGGACCATGCTGATGCCATCTAAGGTGGTCAGCCACAATACCAAGCTTGTTGATATAGAAATTCATTCTCTGCTCACGCCAATACGGGAACCACTTTTCATCTGTACCAGGCTTGCAGAAGAACTGCATTTCCATCTGCTCAAATTCACAAGAACGGAAGATAAAATTCTTGGTTGTAATTTCATTTCTGAAACTTTTTCCTACCTGTGCAATACCAAAAGGAATCTTCACTCTGGAAGACTGCACCACATTCTTAAACTCTGTATAAATGCCCTGTGCAGTCTCTGGTCTGAGATAGATGACTGATGCAGCATCTACATCTGGCCCGATATGTGTTGCAAACATAAGATTAAAGTTTCTTGGAGCTGTGAAAGTACCTTTACTTCCACAAACTGGACATGGACCATTAAGGTCAATTTGGTCAGCTCTGAAACGGCTCTTACACTGTTTACAGTCAACCATTGGATCTGTGAAGTTGCTTACATGTCCACTTGCTTCCCATACCCTTGGGTGCATGAGAATAGAAGCATCAAGACCAACAATGCTATCATGAAGTTGAGTCATTTCCTTCCACCAAAGGTCTCTAATGTTGTTCTTAAGCTGAACACCCATTGGACCGTAGTCATATGCACCATTAAGACCACCATAAATCTCGCTGCTCTGGAAGATAAAACCTCTTCTTCTACAAAGCGATACTATTTTATCCATTGTTACTTCAGACATTTTTATTTACCTCTTTTTCTAATACATTTATTGCTCTTTCAATACGTCTGTATGATTCTTCATTTCCCAAAAGATGAATACAGCTAAATGGCGGTGGACTTACCTGAAGGCCTGTAACTGCAGCTCTTAAAGGATTAAATACACCTGCATTTTTGATTCCAAGCTTCTGAGCAAGGTCACAAAGATCCTGCTGAATCTCATCATCGGTCTTTGATGTGCCAAGTTCAGCTTTAATTAACTCGTAGACAGCCTTGAGAGAAGTAAGCGTTGTGCTTGCATCCAGCTTTTTAGGAATGAGCATAGCAACATCTGGCTCGCCATGATCCTCAAGGAAAGACGTCATCTCAATTACATCTGAAAGAAGTGTTAGGCGGTCGCGAACTCCGGGAACAAAAGCAAGAAGCTTGTCATAATCGGCATCTGTGAGCCGTCCAGCTTCCTTTAAGTAAGGCATAAGCAGAGTTGCAAGTTCCTCATTGGACTTTCTTCTAATGTATTGAGCATTGAACCAATCCAGCTTCTGGTAGTCAAAAATTCCTGATGCCTTGTTAATTTTTTCAAGTGCAAAACATTTTTCAAGCTCTTCACGAGAGAAAAATTCCTTCTCTCCGTCATAAGACCAACCAACAAGACTTACATAGTTAAGTAGTGCTTCTGGAAGGTAGCCTTTCTTTCTAAAGTCTCTGACACTGGTAGAACCATGTCTCTTTGAAAGCTTATGGCCATCGTTTCCCATGACCATTGGAAGATGACAATAAATTGGAACCTGCCAACCAAAAGCTTCATAAAGAAGCACATGAAGTGGTCCAGAAGGAATCCATTCTTGAGCACGCATAATATGTGTAATGCCCATAAGGTGGTCATCAATAACATTTGCAAGATGGTATGTTGGATATCCATCAGATTTCAAAAGAACAGGATCTGGACTTACATCCTTGTTTTCTCTTGTTACATCTCCCATGAGAATATCATGGAATGTGGTACTACCCTCTTTTGGAACTTTAAGTCTAATAACAGGTTTAATTCCTTGAGCTTCTAATGCTGCACGTTCTCCAGCCGTTAAATTTCTACAATGACCATCATAGCCCTGAACTGGACTTTTTTCTTCAATCTGCTTTTGTCTTAATGCTTCCAAACGCTCTGGAGTACAATAACAATAGTATGCTTTGCCCATATCAACGAGTTTTTTTGCATATTCTTGATAAATAGGCAATCGTTCGCTCTGAATATATGGACCATATGGCCCACCAACAACAGGCCCTTCATCCCACTTTATACCAAGCCAATCCAAAGTATCGTAAAGATCTTGGAGAGACTCATCACTATAACGTTCACGGTCTGTATCCTCTACTCTGAGAATAAACTTACCGCCATTTGTCTTTGCAAAAAAATAATTGAAGAGAGCTGTTCTAACTCCTCCAATATGTTGTAGTCCGGTTGGGGACGGTGCATATCTTACTCTTACTTCCATAATAGTGTGACTCCATTACCGCCTTATGTTTTACTCGAAAATGCCTTTTATATCAACGCTAAAAGCCTAAGCTTATAATCAAGCCCAAGGCCCCTCCTTGAGAAGTTTCAAGAGGTCAATTCTTGACCTAACGTTGGTCTTATCAAAGATGTTTGCAACGTGATTATTAACTGTATTTACAGAAATGGACAATTCTCGTGCAATCTCTTTATTTGTATACCCTTCACAGATAAGTTGAATTACAGAAAATTCTCGCTCTGTAATCTTATACTGCGCAAGACTCTCTAAATTTAATGTTGTAGGATTTTGAGCTTTTTCAATGTCTAAATTAAACTTTGAATAATAGTAGACTAAAATAATTATAGAAAAAGCAAGTACATAAATTGGATTACTAAGTTCTTGTATAAATTTAAAAAACAAAGCAAGAAAACAAAGAGGAATAAGGGCAAGACTAGTAATATTAATGGCAAGACAAACATCTCGTACTTGTTGATTCTCAATATTTTTAAGATTATTCCAAAGAGTTACAATGCAATAAACATACATCACAAGAAATGCCAATGTTTGGCCAAAAGATGCCCAAAAGAAGAAAGTGTCACTTGGAACTAATTGAGAAGCAAGCCCAACTCCAAAATATGCAGCAGCCAATGGATAAAAGACCATGCGTTGTAATTTTCTCCAAGGTTTTGCAATTATCCAACTTAAAAAATAAGGCAAGAATACAATAACAAATGCCATTCCTAAATGTAAAATTGTAGTGAAAATAAAACTAAATACACTATAAATGGAATTTGGTGCAAAGAATAAAAAGAGACCCTTGGCCAAGGCAAGTGCCATAATGCCAATGAGACAACTTTGGAATACAATGTAATATCCAGTCCAAGGGTCTTTGTGAAAGATGCGTGCAACAATAGCCAAAGCTAATGACATGCACGCAACTGCTATTGAGATTGTATAGGTGAACAGTACAACTCCGTCCATCTTAACTCCTAATACTCAAAAAACGGATTACTTTGAAAGCAATCTCTGGTTATGTGAAAGATCTGCTTCTCCGCAGATAGCCTTAATGTCTTCATAAAGCAATGGAAAACTAGTTGCAGCAAGCCCAGTAGTTTTTTCACAGAGCTTGTTGTACTCGCTAGCGTTGATAATTGCCTTACTAAAGAGGGAGAATAACTTAAGATGAATATCTTTTCCTTCATTAGACATATACTCTTCTGTTTCTGCATAACCCGGGAAAACCTTAGCAAGAGCCTGATCAAATGAGGCTGCGTTAGAAACATAGCCATTGATTGGCTTAGTGTGCAAGAATAACCACATGCTAAGACTTGGATTTACCCAGCCAAGTTTAACCTTTTTTGATTCTGCAAAAGGCATAACTGCTTTGACTGCATCTGCATCAAGATTAAAATCATTAAAAGTAAAAACAGCCCAAGCACTGGAGTACTTTCCAGCAATTCTGCTTTTTGATGTAACCTTTACAAGATCTTCAAGAGTTTCTGCCTTTTGGCATTCAACAGAAAGGCTAACATATCTGCAGTCTTTTCTAACTCTTGAAAAGTATACTGCAAGAGCAGGATTAGAAGTTACAATAAGAATAGTTTTCTTTGGGAGAACAGGATTTCTTTTGCGCATCATAATTATGCCTCCTCATTTACAAAGCGGAATTCGCTTGTGATTGGAAGAGCTCCAAAGGCTCCGCTCTCATACATTGCACGAACTTTTCCACTTGCTGGAATTCTGAAATCACTAAGTGGATAGTAAATTGTGGACCCCACGCTGTCTTTCTCTGCAAAATAAATTCCATCTCTTCTGAGAAGACCATCTTGCAATAGTGTTGGGTTGCAATCAAAAACAAACAGCTGGCTTGCACGCTTACATCCATTTGTAAAAACAGTAGTAAGGTAAATCAAAACATCTGGATGGAGGAACATGCCGTAGTCATCAACAATAAGAACTTTGTCTCTTGTAAATGCTTCAAAGAAAGCTAGAGCTAACAATGAGAGTCTCTTCATTGAAAGGCTTTCTTTTCCATACAAGCTTGACATAGCAGATTTTGAGTTAGAATGGATAAATAAGACCATATCACCGTCATTAGACTGCACAAACTTTCCATCTTTATTGCTACCAACTCTAATATCTCTAATATCTGTAATATCCATACTCCAGAAGAAGTTGATGAGCTGATCTTTCCATGAAGGATGAGCATTGAGCATTGAAGCAATATAACGTTCTGAAGAGGTTCCAACGCCCATTGGAAGAATATCCAATGTATTGGCAAACCAGTTATACACTTCAGAGCAAGTTTCGCCACCCTTGAGAGCTGCATTGGCAAGATAAACATGTCTTTGGTCAACAGCTTTCTCGTTACGTTTCTTGTCTCCTCTGTAAAGTTTGCCCCAACGGACCTTATAGGTTACTTCCTCATTGAGATCAGCAACAACCTTTCTCTCAAACATAAGTTTCTTTGATGAACCATAGCTGTAATAGAGACTTTCTTCCCAAATATGGTCTGTATCTGCCTTAAGAGTATAGGTTGCTATAACCTCTTTTTCTTCTGCAGTTGCTTCTTTGAGAAGAATTCTAACCGTGAACTCAGCTGGCTGGTTCTTAACTTCATTGTAAGCAAAAATTGATCCTGTCAGAATTTTCTTAAGAGGATTCTCTTCAGAGGCTTCTGCCATAACAATTCCTTTGACAGCTTCAAGAGCCCTTACAATGGTACTTTTTCCAACACCGTTTGGACCAACAACGGCAACAGTCCTCAAAACCTTGAGTTTGTCAGAAACAGTTTCAATCTTGCTCTGATCAAGTCTCTTGTCTTTAAGGGCTGCAAACGACACTGTCTGCGGTTCCTTGATTGACCTAAAATTGGCCACAGTAATATCAATAAGCACAAAGGCCTCCTTTGCCGGTTATCCGGCACTATAGGTTTTTTTCAAAACCCTCTTTTAAACTTTTAAAGCCCCATGGACTCCATTCTTGCACGAATTGTAGGATACGCGTCAAGTGCATTCTTCAGTCTTGACGGAAGTGTCATATCCCCATGATTGTCCGATGCTATAATATCCACTAAGTCTGCGTCTATGTAAGGCATAGCTTTTTTATTCTCTATATCCTCAACGTTAACCTGTATCCAAGCACCAAGTTCTCTTAACATTTTAAAAGTATCATCATTTGGTTTCATCCAATGATACCTTTCTATATGAGCAACAACAATTTCTAGCCCCTTATTTGTTAGTTGTTGTAGCTTCTGCTCTAAGGCAATTGGTTTTGCGTTTACAGGAAATTCACACAAAGCAAATCTTCCTGCAATTGGGATACACTTAACTTCTAGCTGACTTGACAGGTACAACTCACTACCAAGATATGTTTTCATTCCAAGCTCTTGTGCATCTTGTGTTGCATTTTCATAGTTTGGACGAATATTCATAACATTAGTTTTGACTGTTGGATGATAGACATGTGGAGTAAGAACAAGCGTATCTATACCGTTTTTGTGGTATTCTAGTAACAGCTTTCTATAGAGTTCCTGTGTTTGCACTCCATGATCTACACCAAAGAGTAGATGTGTATGAAAATCAAAAACACTCATAACTAGGCTCATTCTACTTGAAAACTAAAAAAAATGATAGATAGTTCTTAATTTTTTCATTTTACACATAACTAAGTTAATTTTTAGGCTATTGTTGTATAAAAAATAGCGCTTTAATGAGATATTTGCTAAGAAAATTAGGTTTTTTTATCTTTTATTCAATTTTAGGCTATTGTTTTGCTCTTTGTCTTCAGAATAACATCCCAACAATGTAAGCTCTTGAACATACCGGCTTTAAGTCATATTATGCCTTGGCAATTTAAAATAATAAGAGAATAACTATGAAAAGAATAAAAAATTATGGCTTTTGGGCTTCAATTATAACAACAATATCGGTCTTAACTGCGTGTCCTACATCTCCACCGCTTGCACCTTCTGATGGGTTTAACCCATATCTTGCCCCAAAAGAGCCTTCTACTATTGAAGCGACAAATGGTTATGCAGATAGCATTACTCTTACGTGGGAAAAAGTAGAAGATGCAACCAACTATCAAGTATGGGCAACTCCAGTAGACCAATATGGCATGGTGACAAACGCTACAAGTGGAACTGAGACCTACTATAAGCTCATTGCACGTGGCTTTGATTTAGTTGATGTTGTCACAGAATCCAGTTGCAAACTTAGAGACCTTAAAGCGGGTACAGCCTACATTTTCTCAGTTGTAGCTATGAAGGATATGAAAGACACTAGAGGAACTACAGTTCTCTACTCAGAGCCAAGTCCTTTTGTGGAAGGCGCAACCTTTGGAGATATTACACTTTCTGCAGTTGCAACTTCAGAGACTATTACCCTTTTTTGGAATATTTCAAACCTCTACTCTGTATTGAATGAATCTAGGGAGAAAGAAGCTCTCTACAATTATAACGTTGCCATCTATAAGAAACTCAGTTCAAGTAGCACTTGGGAAGAAGACAAGAAACTTACAAGTGATGAAGCAAAAAAACATTCGTTCTCATTAGAAACGTCATCCCTAGAAATAGATTCATCATATGATTTTAAACTACGTTTGGATGTTTTGGACACAGAAGGAAATGTTGTAAATACAGTTGAAAGCGATACTTTCACAATTACAACAGACTCTACTCCTTCTCCAAGTAATGTTGAG
>CAVEGR010000150.1:0-4393 GCA_963615565.1 Phocaeicola massiliensis
GGAGAAGAGGGAGATGTCTGTGTGGTAAAGGATGGATATGCTCGTAACTATCTGTTGCCCACTGGTGCTGCGGTACTGTACACAAACGAGAATCTGTCAATTTTCAAGAGCAGAGCTGCTGCTATTGAGAAACGTAAGGTTGCAAAGCGCGAAGCTTCTGCATCATTGAAGGAAAGACTTGATAATGTCTCTCTTGATATGGTTGTTTCTGCTGGTGATTCTGGCAAGCTCTTTGGTTCTGTAACTCCTCTCATGATTCAAGAAGCTCTTGCTAAGCTTGGTTTTGAGATTGAGAAAAAGAGAATTGAAGTTGCTACACACTCAATCAAGATGGTTGGTGTTTATAGTGCTAAGGTTCACCTTTATGAGAACGAGTTCTCAACAATTAAGTTGAATGTTCTTAGTGAAGCTGAAGTCAAGGCTGCTGAAAAGGCTGCTAAGGAAGCTGCAATTAAGGCTGAAAAAGCTGCTGCAGAAGCTGCAAAGGCTGCAGAGAAAGCTGCTAAGGCTGAAGCAGAGGCTGCAAAGGCTGAGGCTGTTGAAGCTGCAGAGCCTCCAGTTGAGGGTTAATAGTTTAGAGGTTTTTGCAAAAACCTCCAAAATAAGTTTAATAACCCGCTGTTTGGCGGGTTATTCTTTAAGGAGAAGGGTATATGGCAAGTAGTACTATTGGAAGAATTCCTCCAAATAATATTGACGCAGAAATTGCGTTGCTTGGTGCTGTACTTCTCCGTAACAAAGCCTTGGACGATGTCCAGGGTATTTTAGTAAAAGAAGATTTCTATCAAAGAGGACATCAGCTTATATGGGATGGCATTATTGGGCTTAGAAATGATAAGCCTAGTGTTGCTATTGATATTGTATCACTTACCCAGTATATGACAGAAAAAGGCACTATATCTGAATGTGGTGGAAGTGCTTACATTGCTTCTTTGACAGACTCTGTTCCTTCTGCTGTTAATGCTTCTTATTATGCAGAAATAATTAGAAATTGTGCATTAAAACGTAGACTTTTAGACCTTTCTGTCTATATTGGAGATAAGGCCTTTGATGAAACTCAAGAAGTTGTCAAGTCTATTGATGAAGTTGAACAAAAAGTTTCTGCAATGGGAGTTAGTGTTTCAACTAACAACTACACAGAAGCTGGACCCATGCTTAAAGTTCTAGTAGATGACATTGTCATGGGTAATCAGAAAAAACTTGGACTGTCATCTGGATTTAAATCTTTAAATAGCTATATTGGTGGTTTTAAACCAGCTGATTTAGTGATTATTGCAGCTAGACCTTCTGTTGGAAAAACAGCTTTAGGTCTTGCTATTGCAATTAATATGGCCTTCAATGACAATATTCCTGTTGCTTTTTTCTCGTTGGAAATGTCTGGACCATCATTACTGGAACGTGTTCTTTCTAATAGAGCTCAAATTAACAATACTGCACTTAGAAATGGAAAATTGACTTCAGATGTTAAAGAAAGAATGCTTGATGTTGTTGAGCCATTATATGATAAATGCAAAAACTTCCTCATCCAGGATACGCCCAATATAAGCTTGATGGAAATTAGATCTCAAGCAAGACGCATGAAAAGAGAGAAGAATATTCAAGCTATCTTTATTGACTATATAGGATTGATAGATCTTCAAGGTCCTGCAAACATGCCTAGACACGAGCAGGTTTCTATTATTTCAAGATCTCTTAAGAGTCTAGCTAGAGAGCTGGAGATTCCTATTATTTGTCTTGCTCAAGTAAACAGAGAAGGAGGAAAAGACCGTCCTCCAATGCTTGCAGACTTAAGAGATTCTGGTTCTATTGAACAGGATGCTGATCTTGTTATTCTCTTAGATGATCCATCAAAACGTTTAAACGAAGATGGCAAAGTTGAGCAGTATGAAGAAGCAGATGCTGAAGATTCAGAAGATGCTGAGGATAAAATGTCATCTAGTGCACCTGCTACTAAGCCTAAAAAGCTAAAAATTATTATTGCTAAACAAAGAAATGGTAGAACTGGTGCTTTTAATCTTCACTTCTTTGCTGATTACATGACATTCAGAGAGATTGAGAAGTTCTAAGCAAAGAGCTTTTTGCAAAAAGATCAAAAAACTCAAAAGAACGTCAGCAGTACAAAGATTGCAATGATGAAAAGAATGCCTAAAATTTGCAGTGCAAGATAAAGCTTTGGATTGAATGTATGGCCAGTGATAAGTTCTGCTATGCTTAGTAATACAAGGCCTCCATCTAAAGCTGGAATTGGTAGTAAGTTTGCTACACACAAAGAGATGCTAACACTAGCAAGTAAATAGAGCACAATACGAATTCCACTATTAAAGCCAGCAGTAAAGCCTTTTGTTGTAAGCATTCCCATGCTTTCAGATGCAGCTAGTGTTCCACCTAAGGTCTCGTGTGCCTCTGCTTTTCCTCTAATTACTTTTGAAAGAGATACAATAGACTCTGCAAAATTAGAAAAACACTCTTGTCCCGATATCTTAAGCGCATCAAAGAAATTCATACCTGGAACAGTTATAGTCTGTTGCATTAAGCTGAAATTCAGCGTAGCTGTAGGATTGTCAAAACTAAGTTCAATAAGCTTATCTCCACGCTGGACAACAAAAGTTAGATAGGTGCTAGCTGTAGAATCTACAAGTAAATCAAACATATTTGTAACTGCATGGCCATTTACACTTAAAATTTTATCGCCAGTCTTCAGCCCTGCTTTTTTTTCTGGCGAATCTAGTTCAACATTACCCACAATTGGTTCTTTGAAAGGCAAAATGCCAAACATTCCATCAATTGGTTTTACATTATATGTGCCCGTCTCTGTTTGGATTGTGATACTATCATTGTCAGTCTTTTCTGCAAGTAGATCTTGAAGCTCTTCATATGTTGCAACGCTTGTGCCATCAACACTGAGTACAACATCACCTGTCTTCATTCCTGCCACGTGAGCTGCACATTCTTCAATTCCATACAGACTAGGATAGTCCGATATTAATACAATCTTTGGTATTGAAGAAGGTTGAACTGTATTGATTGATAGCAAAATTGTGTAGCACAAAAAAGCAAAGAGCATATTAAATAAAGGGCCTGCTAAGTAAACAAGAATGCGTTTTATTGCACTAACTGACCAAATTGAGCCATCTTCACAAGTTTCAATATGCTTTTTTTTCTGTGAGATTGCATTCTTTAAATCATCTTGGCCACTCATTCTGCAAAAGCCGCCAAAAGGAATTATTGCAATTCTATATTCGGTTTCTCTTTTGCCCCACTTGAAGATAGCAGGGCCAAAACCAAATTGTAGTGTTTGAACGGAAATTCCACAAATTCTTGCTACAATAAAATGACCCAGTTCATGGACAACTACCATGATTCCTATGCCAAGTAATCCTATGCAAATAGATAAAATCCAAGACCAAGTCAGTGTCACTTAAAGCTCCGTATTTTGAAGAATTGCTTGATTGATATTTAAGATATCTTCAAGATTTTTAGGCTCATAACTCCAGTCTTTGTCTAACACTTCTTTTACTTTGTCATATATTTGAGTATAGAGTATTTTATTTTCCATAAAAGCCTTAACCGCAAGTTCATTTGCTGCGTTATAAGCTATAGGATAAGATCCTTCAAGTCTAACACATTCAAATGCACTTGTTACAAAAGGAAACTGCTTTGGATTTAATTTACGGAAGCTTAAATCTAAGTTTGTAAAATCTAGGGCGCTACCAACTTGCCTGTCTACGTGAGGCCACATTAGCGCTCTCATAATGGGAAAAACCATATCAGGTGGAGACATTTGTGCATAAACTTGACCACTTGCTGTTCTTATCATTGAGTGAACTACACTTTGTGGATGAATGACTACTTCAATGTGAGAAGCATCAAAACCAAAAAGATAGTGAGCTTCAATAACCTCAAGTCCTTTATTGGCTAAAGTAGAGGAGTCTATAGAAATCTTTGGGCCCATATTCCATGTTGGGTGTTTAATAGCCTGCTGCGGTGTAATGGAGCTAAGAGTTTTTGGATCTTTATCTCTGAATGGCCCACCACTTGCAGTTATGACTAATTTTTCAACAGTTTCGTTCTTATGGGCTATTATTAGCTCATCTAAGGCTGAGTGTTCACTGTCTACTGGAATGATTTGAACGCCATTTTTTTTTGCATAATCAAATAGTATATAACCACCCAGAACCACAGATTCTTTATTCGCAAGAGCTAGGTTGCTGTGACTATCTATAACGTCAAAAGATGCTTTAAGCCCAGGAGATCCAGCAATTCCGTTAAGTACCATATCTGCATTAAGCTCTTGTAGCATTTCAGCTAGATTTGTCCAAATTTTGATTTGCTTTGGTGCGTCAAAAACAGTTTTTCCTGTAATGCAAAGATTTTGGTATGTTGTTTTCTATAC
>CAVEGR010000151.1:0-2180 GCA_963615565.1 Phocaeicola massiliensis
AAACTAGACCTTTGCCTTAATTTCTTTGTTGTAGAATTCCTCAACTGTAGAAGGAACAACAGAAAACAACTTTTTATTATCTATGGTAATAGAAACTCCGTTTTGACAATTTCCAGAGCATAACGTAGCCTCAAGTTCAACAGAATCAGAAAGATGATCGCGTTCAATATAGTCTTGAAGAGCCTCAACAACCTGACGAGCCCCTTTTAAATGACAAAGGGAACCAATACAAATCTTTACGTTCATATCAAATCCTCATAAATTTTCTGTAATAAGCCCTATCCATGGAATTCCCAGTTGAGTAACGTAAAGCAGCAACATATGGAATCCAAGCCTTAATATCTTCAACACTCTCTCCAGAAGCTTTACAGTAAGTTTTTAAATACAAAGAACCAGTTTCATCCCCAAGAGATCTTCCCAAAATAACGTAGGACACAGCAGCATCATAATTTCCAGAACCTAAAGCTGCCTTAGACCAATCCAAAATGTAATATTTGTCATCATCAGTAACTACAACATTGGACAAAGTATAATCACCATGACAAAGGCAAATTCCATCTGGAAGTTTTTCCATACCAGATAAAATTTCATTTTTTTTATCTTGTGGAATATTTGCCTGACATAGACGAGTTTGCATTAGAACCTTAGCAGAAGGCAATCCGCAAAAAGTCTTTTCATGAATTTCAAGCTGTTCTGACACAAAACGTTCCATGTATCTTTCCCTCTCAGATTCGTTTGCAATATACATGCGCTTTAATGACTCACCTTTGATGTAATCAGAAACCAATGTCCATCTTCCACCTTCCTGTCTAATTGTATGAATTGCAGGAACAGGAAGACCAATTTCAGCAGCAACAGACTGAAAAAAACCTTCCATAAGGATATAAGACATAGGAACAGAATTTCTGAAAACTTTCAAAGAATAATTGCCATCATGATAGACTGTTTTGTCATTTCTAACAGCTATAATTCTATCCAATGTCATCATTTAGCCTCTGAAGGAAGAATACTCTTTGAAGAGATAACAGGATTATCAATAATCTTTCGTTTTGCTTTAATCAACTGTTCAATAAACATAGTATCAAGTTTAGTTAACTTATAGTCTTTTTTGTAAATAAGAACATCTTTATAATGTCTCTCAAGTCCATCACAACGTCTTTGTACAAGATCAAATCTATCTAAAATTACTTGAGAAACAGGAGAAACCCACATAAAACACTCAGTATTTTGGTTCAAAAGTTCAAATTGACTTCCACGTTCAAAAACAAAAATACGTTGAGACGAATTATCAGAAATCTCTTCTTTACTAACAGTTGTAAATGGAATTGATGGGACATATGGATCAGCATGAGCCACTTGAATAAAGTAAGAGAGGTCATCCAAAGTAATAGTGTCTTGATATGCCAAAGGACAGTCTTTATTCATTAAGAGAAAGTAGTCAAAATCAGTGACCATTTCATATGCAAAGTTCTTTTCTTCAAGCATTTTTTTGTAATATTTATCATTACTTTCAGCATATCTTACAATACCAAGTCTATAATCATCTTGAAGCATATTTTGGATTACCATTCTAGAGTTGGTTTCCATATAAAAGAGATCAACAACATCATTTGGATCAAGCAAATTAGAAAACTTAGCAAAAGCATCTGAGATATAGCTAGAGCGTGGAACAGAAATGGAGAAACGTTTTTTTGCTACTGTTCCAGTTTTAAGAATATGTTCAACTTCATCTACTTGCTTGAGTATATTCTTTGCATATTTAATAAAAATCTCGCCTTCAGGAGTAAGAGTCATGCCTTTAGAACTGCGGTCAAAAAGTGTAAGGCCAAGACCTGCTTCTAGTTCTTTAATGGCTCTGCTTAAATTGGGTTGTCCAACACATAATGTCTCTGCAGCTTTATTGATAGAATTAGTTTCTGCAATTTCAACAGCATACTTCATGTGAAGTAAATTCATTGATACCTCCACAAACGTTGGACACGCTTTTCAACTATTTTACCTAAAAAAGCCCTTTAATTTCTACTTTTTACAATAAAAAATCATAAGAATATCAAACCAAATAACTATTTTATTGACCAGACCCGCCAATTATGCTAGTAATTAAATATTATTTCCGCTCATTTTAGAGCACAAGGAGTTTTTGTCCAATATGTTGGATGATGGTAGTAAACCTCCTCTAT
>CAVEGR010000152.1:0-16703 GCA_963615565.1 Phocaeicola massiliensis
CCTAATCTCATTGAAAAAGAGTGCCAAAATAATTGGAACAGGGAAACCAAAACACAAACCATAAAAACTAAGCAAGAAAGTATTACGCATGGCTCTCCAAAATTCAGCAGAAAGAGCGTCTCCGCCAACTAACAAGCGCTTAAAATAGGAAAAGCCAGAAAAAAGTTGCTGAGAAACTGGAAGCACTTGATCAGAAACTTTAAAGCATCCCAATAGCTCATACATTGGGAAATATCGCCAGAAAAGGAAAACCAAAAGCATAGGAATCAGCATCACATATAAACGCCAATCCTTGAGAATTGTGCGCCCAACATGAAGCCAATAATGCTTTTCCACATCGTCTCTGACTTTTTGCTCTGGATCTTCCCTATATTTACCAGTCTCTTCATCAAAAACGAGATAATCAGTCGCCTTCACTTTCACAACAAGCCTCCTTCTCAGCCTCTTGCACTCTTAACAGATATGAAATTTGACTTTCAAAAACGCCATCCATATTTCGTGCAATCAACACTAGAACTATGGTAAACACTCCTGAAAGCACATCAGTAGCAACAAAACTTATTGCTCCTGAAATCACATCTCCTAATACCAAAGAAACAATGGCTCGTCCAACTTGCATCAAAAAAGCAACAGCAGATGCAAAAAGAGCAGACAAAACCGCACTGTCTCTAATCTTCTTTTTTCTTCCCTTCAGGATTGGTAAAACGGAGACCGAAAAGGTGTTTCCAACCGCATAAACAGCAAAATGTTTCACCTCAAAACCTGAACCAGAAGCCAAACACAAAACAATTCCACCAAGAAACGCATAAAAGACTCCCCAAAATCCCCATCTCATATAAACAATGGTCACAATGGCAGGAACAAGAGAGACGGTATATGGTTGAGATGCAAAAAGCGTTGTTCCAGCTTTAACTATCAAGGTCTCAAAAATACACAATAGCAAAGCCCAAATAAAAAGATCTGTTGCTTTGTATTTAGCTAAACTTGAACCTCTAACCACAATTACCCTTCTGTTTTATCCTTCTTTTCTGCCTGTTTGTTTCAAAAATGGAACACTATTCCATTATATGCCCCGTATTTCCAAATTCGCAAGAAATATTTACATAAACATTTCAAAAAGATTACAATTCATAGCATGTTAGACCTTGGATTTAGAGCTCACGACTTTTGTAAATTCGTTTCTGCACAGGACCTTGCATCTACTGCAGCTAGTTTCAGGCAAAATGCATGCCTTCATTTTGCTCCATATAAGGCTTTGGAGAATTCTCCCAAGCCAATAACAGAAAAATGGGCAAAAAACATTAAAAATACTTTTGATTCTAATGGTATTAGGGTTGCAATCTTAGGATGCTATATCAACCCCGTACACCCGGATCCAGAGAAAAGAGAAAGCGAATTAAAAGTCTTTGAAAATGGCCTAGAAGTGGCCCATTGCCTTGGAAATCCTATTGTTGCTACGGAAACAGGCTCTCTTGATGCTAGAAATATTAGATGTGAAGAAACCTGGACAGACAAGAATTTCAGCATCTTTTTAACCATAATTGAACGCCTCCTCAATAAAGCAGTAAAGAACAATGTTATCATGGCAATAGAAGCTGTTGCAGACAAAAACACCATTGATACACCACAAAGAATGCTCAAGGTTATGCAAACTTTTGATAGCAAAAACCTACGAGTTCTCTTTGATGCTGTAAACATCATGCCAATCAAAGGCGTTGACAATTACGAGTCCTACTATGATGAAGCAGTTAACATGCTTGCTCCTTACATTTGTGCCATGCATCTTAAAGATTTTGTTTGGGCAGACCATATGGACAATTATCCTTTTGCTACAGGCCCAGTAAAGAAAGGCAATATCCCAATTGGAGAGGGACTAATGCCTTGGAAAACAATCTTTGGCATATACAAAAAATATAAAGTAGACAATGTTCCAATGACACTAGAAAACTTTAACCCAGAAACTCTTAGACAAAGCCTAGCCTTTATTGAAAAAACATATGTGCAGGCGTAAAAAAAGGATTGTTGCTCAAGGCAGTGCAACCTATAACAACAATCCCAATTTTATGACACCTTAAGTGTCTCTACTATATTACTACTATCAGTAACCAAGCTCACACATTGCATCAGCAACCTTTCTGAAACCAGCAATGTTTGCACCTTTGACGTAGTTAATGTAACCATCAGCTTCCTTGCCTTCTCTTACACATGCATCAAAGATGTTTTTCATGATTCCATGAAGTTTTGCATCAACTTCTTCAGTTGACCACTTGAGGTGTTCTGCGTTCTGACTCATTTCAAGGCCTGAAACAGCTACGCCACCAGCATTGACAGCTTTTCCTGGGCAGAATGGAATTCTTGCCTTCTGGAATGTTGCAATTGCTTCTGGTGTGCATCCCATGTTGGAGACTTCAATAGCATATTTGACGCCATTCTTGATAAGAAGAGCTGCATCATCACCATTAAGCTCATTCTGAAGAGCACATGTGAATGCAATATCAACAGGAAGTTCCCAAACCTTTCTTCCTGGAACAAACTTTGCACCAAACTTTTCAGCATATGGAGCAACAACGTTTTTGTTGGAATTTCTGAGCTCAAGCATATAGTTCCATTTCTCTGGAGTTCCAACACCCTCTTCATCAATGATGTATCCATCTGGACCGGAAATAGCAATAACCTTTGCACCAAGCTGGGAAGCCTTCATTGCTGCGCCCCATGCTACGTTACCAAAACCAGAAACTGAAACTCTCTTGCCTTCAAAACTGTCGCCATTAAGTTTAAGAACTTCATTTGTAAAGTACATAGCACCAAAACCTGTTGCTTCTGGTCTAATAAGAGAACCGCCCCATGTCTGACCTTTTCCAGTAAGAACACCAGTATTTTCCTGACGGATTCTCTTGTACTGACCATAAAGGAAACCAATTTCTCTTCCACCAACACCAAGATCTCCAGCAGGAACATCTGTATCTGGTCCAATATATTTGTAAAGCTCTGTCATGAAGCTTCTGCAGAATCTAAGAATTTCATTGTCTGACTTTCCAACTGGATCAAAGTCTGAGCCACCCTTTGCACCGCCCATTGGAAGTGTTGTAAGGCTGTTCTTAAAAATCTGTTCAAAACCCAAAAACTTAAGAGTTCCAAGTGTTACGTTTTTATTAAATCTCAAGCCTCCCTTGTATGGTCCAATTGCACTATTGAACTGTACTCTGTAGCCACGGTTTACCTGAATTTGGTGGTTATCATCTTCCCATTCAACCCTAAACTGAATAACTCTTTCTGGTTCAACAATTCTATCAAGAATCTTGTTTGCAAGATACTTTGGATTGTTGTTTACGACATCAATGACTGATTCAATAACTTCTCTTGAAGCTTGAATGAATTCAGGCTGAGCTGGATTCTTTCTTTCAAGTTCAGCCATAAACTCGTCTAACTTATACATTGTTTTCCTCCACAATCTCGAATGAGAAAGGTTTTGCAAAAAAGCCTCACAATGTTCCCCTTTCTCGAAACACTATGGATTGTAAATCCACTATATGGAGTTGTCAACAACATAATTTGCAATATGCTTATTCCTTTTTTTAATAATTTCGCATATCCACAATTTTAACCGCAAAAATTTACAATATCCTCAATTCTTACTAGAAAGCAAATTAAGAAAAATTTCCCATAAAGAATCTTCTGGAGGAGGAGCAACTACATTAATATTTAAACCTGAGACAGGATGAACAAAAGAAATACTTCTAGAGTGCAAACTTATACCACCGTCTGGATTTGAGCGAGCAAAACCATATTTAAGATCCCCTTTAATATGCACCCCGCAAGCAGCAAGTTGTGCTCTAATCTGATGATGTCTTCCTGTAATCAAGTGAAGCTCCAAAAGAACATATCTTTCAGATACGGCCAGTTGTTTATATGTAAGTTTTGCTTCTTGCAATGCAGATTCAGCAATTCCTCTAACATGAGGAGCTTTACCTGTCTCAATATCTGGCTTGTATGCAAAACTCTTGTTCTTATTACTATCTCTGTACAAGTAATGTCTAAGTTCACCCTCTTTTTTTTCAAGTGGTTTATCAACAATTGCCCAGTAAACCTTGTGCATTGAGTTATCTCTAAACATATTATTAAGCCTACTGAGAGCTTTGTCTGTTCTAGCAAAGACTACAACCCCACTTGTAGGTCTATCTAACCTATGTGGAATTCCCAAAAAAACATTACCCGGCTTGTTATATTTTTCCTTTAGATACTCTTTCACATCATCACACAGGGTTTTATCTCCTGTTTTATCGGCTTGGACAATTTCACCAGGAAGTTTATTTACAATGATGATATGGTTATCTTCATACAAGACTCTAGAGGCAATATCATGACACTGCATACTTGAACCTTTACTCTACATCGTCAAAAAGACTTGGAATATCTTCAGAAGATTTTTTCTTAGAGCCCTCATGTGACTCAACATCTTTTACTTCATTTGCAATAACTTGTTCCACCACTTCAGAAGCAACAGTCGTCTCAGAGATTTCTTCAACTTCCTCAGCGCTTTCCGGTTTCTCTTCCGAATGCACAATTAGCTTACAAGGCTTGATTCTAATAGAGGCAACTTCTTTCTTTGTGATAATAACACCACCTGCCTTAGCACCTTTAATCAGATACTCAGAGAAATGGATGACTGTTTCTTTTGCACGTGTCCCTTTATACGAGATTGTCACCTCTGCATCTTCATACGTAGAAAGCTTTTTCATCACGTAGGTATTTGGATCCGGCAACAATTCGTACGGCTTATTCATGATAAACCCAGAAAGTTTACACCTCTTAAGATATGTGACTTTGGTTTTCTTATCCTGATATATCACAGTAAACACTAGGCTATCCAGCGTCTGCTTGTCTGCTAGATTACAATAAGCCAAATCTTTACCCACGAACGCTTTATCTGAGACATTAGTGCAATAGTACGTGCCATTTTTCTGAATCACCAGAATCTTGTCATACTCAGAAACCTTACACATAAGATTGCCAGTCTTCACATTCGTGCCCAAATAACCAGTAAGCGTATCATACTTGAGGTCTAAATCGCGCTTGGCAACTTCTTTCACATCAATGATATTAAAGTCCGATATTTTTGTCTTTCTTTCTCTTAAAACATCGTTCACACAGCTCTTAATATCGGTCAAAACGTTAATGGAATATTCAGCAAGATGTGTTAAATTGTACTCAACCTGCTTGATATTAGCGTTAATTTCATCTATTTCCTGCTCATTTTTCTCAATATCAAAGAGCGATATTCTCCTAATTGGAATCTTGAGCAATCTTTCAACATCATCATCAGAAACTTCTCTCACAAGCTGGTCAATATATGGTTCAAAACCAGTCTTAACAGCATTAAAGACAGCTTCTTGAGTCCTCTTTTGCTCAATTCTTTTGTAAATTCGCTCCTCTACAAAGATTCTTTCCAATGTTCTAGCATGAAGTTTGTCATATAAATGTCCTTTTTCAACTTCAAGCTCAGCTTTTGAGACCTCAATAATATGATTTGCATGATATTTGATGACATCTGAGATTGTACAAACATGAGGAAGTTTATCTTTAATTACAAGACAATTCACTGAAATCTTTTGTTCACACAAAGTATAAGCATAAAGAGCATCTACAATATCTTTTGTATAAGTACCCTTTGCAAGATAAATTTCAATGTTGACCTTATCTGCAGTGTAGTCACTAACACTTTGAATCTTAAGTCTTCCTTTTTTGATTGCATCTTCAATTGAGTGAATCATGCTTTCACTGTCTACGCCATACGGAAGCTCCTCAATTACAATCTTTTTTGCATTTGAAGTATCCAATTTAGCTCTAACTGCTACACTTCCAAGTCCATCTTGATAGTCAGAAACATCAATAATGCCACCACCAAGGAAATCGGGATAAAGATGAAATTCCTCTCCCTTGATTGCGGCTATCTGTGCATCAATGACTTCAACTGCGTTGTGTGGCAAAATCTTGGTGGACATACCTACCGCAATGCCCTCTGTGCCCTGAATAACGACTACTGGGATCTTTGCCGGGAAAGTGACGGGTTCCTTGCTTCTGCCGTCATAAGATTCCACGTAGTTTGTGATTTCTGGGTTGTACAAAACCTTCTTTGCAAAAGGAAGGAGACGGCACTCAATGTACCTAGCAGCAGCGGCTCCGTCACCGGTCATGAAGTTACCAAAGTTACCCTGTTTTTCAATAAAAAGATCACAGTTTGCAAGATTGACCAAGGCAGTGTAAATGGATGCATCACCGTGTGGATGATAGTGCATTGTTGAACCCACCACATTAGCAACTTTGTTAAAACGACCGTCATCTATCTCAATTAATGTGTGTAAAATGCGCCTTTGTACCGGTTTTAGGCCATCTTCTATGTCTGGAATGGCTCTGTCTTTTATGACGTAAGAGGCATATTCAATGAAGTTTTGTCTAAATAAATCTTTTGCGTTTGACATCCGCTAGCCCCCTTACACCAAATTTTCCATAATAAAGTCACGGCGCTCAGGAGTATTCTTTCCCATGTAGAAATTCATGGCCTTTTTTGCTTCTGCTAGACTTCCAATGGTAACAGGAATGAGCCTCATGTCCTCACCAATAAACTGTCCAAACTCTTTTGCAGAAATTTCTCCTAAGCCTTTGAATCTAGTGACTTCAGACCCTCTGATTTGCCTCATCATATTGTCTCGTTCTTCCTCTGAGAAACAGTAAGTGGTAACGCTCTTGTTTCTTACTCTAAAAAGAGGAGTGTCCAAAATCCACACTCTACCAGCGTTAATTAAATCTTCAAAATAGCTTAAAAAGTAAGTAAGAAGAAGTATACGAATGTGAAAGCCGTCAATATCGGCATCAGTTGCAAATATGACTTTGCCATATCTAAGACCTTCAATGCCATTCTCAATACCAAGAGCAGCCATAACATTATAAAGCTCTGTATTCTTGTACATCTCTGACATTGACATGCCGTTTGTGTTAAGAGGTTTTCCCCGTAAGCTGAATACAGCTTGAGTCATAACATCTCTTGCTGTATTTAATGTTCCTGATGCAGAGTCTCCCTCTGTTAGGAAAATCATTGAACGTTCACCCATGTCTGCATGTGGTCCAGTTTGTCCAAGGTGAAATTTACAATCTTTGAGCTTTGGAATGTTAATAGAAATCTTCTTTGCATTCTCTTTTGCTATCTTTTTGACTTCTGTCAGCTTTTTTCTGATATTCTCGTTTGTTAAAATCTTTTGGTTCAGTAGCTGTGCAGCCTCTGGGTTCTTATGCAAGAAATCTACAATAGCCTCTTTGACTTCATTGATAATTGGAGTTCTCACTTCAGTATTGCCAAGCTTATTCTTTGTCTGGCTTTCAAATACTGGAGTTTGAACCTTTATTGCAATTGCTCCAACAATGCCTTCTCTTACATCTTGTGGTGCCCATTGAGGTTTTTTATAAAACTCTTTTACTCCTGCAAGAATACCTTCTTTGAAAGCTGCCTGGTGCGTTCCGCCATCGCTGGTATACTGCCCGTTAACATAAGAAAAATAAGTCTCTCCGCTGTATTCTCTTGTATGTGTAAAGGCAAATTCCAAAGTTTTGCTCTTATAGTGGATAATTTGGTATATTCCGCTATCTTCTACCTCTTTATCCAACAAATCCAAAAGGCCATGCTGACTTTTGAAAATTTGCTTGTTGTAGTCTAGAACTAGACCGGTATTCAAATAACAGTAGTTGTTTAGCCTTTGAATGATAAAATCGTCATTAAATTGATATTGGCCAAAAATATCGGGATCAGGGGTAAATTCAGTGAGAGTGCCGTTGGGTTCTGTGGTGGAGCCTTCTTGCTGGCTAGTTAAGACTCCTTGCTTGAAAAATGCCTCAAAATAGCGACCATCCCTGAAAGATTTGACGTGAAACCACGAACTTAGGGCATTGACGGCCTTGGTGCCTACTCCGTTGAGACCTACGCTGAATTGGAAGACATCGTCATTATATTTGGCTCCGGTGTTGATTTCAGACACGCAATCAATGACCTTGCCAAGTGGAATTCCACGGCCTTGGTCTCTGACGCTGACTGTGTTGTTTTCAAGTCTTATGACAATTTTGGTACCGGCACCCATTATAAATTCGTCAATGCTATTATCAATAACTTCCTTCATGAGAACATATATGCCATCATCTACATGCGTTCCGTTTCCAAGTCTGCCTATATACATACCCGGCCTGAGCCTTATATGCTCAAGTGGGGACATTGTTTTAATTGAGTCTTCTGTGTACTGTATTTTTCCCTGAGAAATTTTGTCTGCCATAGTGTCCATTATACCAAAAATTTCGCTTTTGAGAGTAGTGTTTGTCTTGGATTTATACTTGCAACAACAACATTCCAAGCACAATTAATGTTTGGCCCGATACATATGTGGACATAACTACCATTTGGCCAAAGAGTGGCATCCTTACAAGACGGCGTTCAATGCAGTAATCTGAGAAACAGAAGAGAGCAACTCCAAGCAAACTAATAATTGTTGCAAAAGGATGTGCTCCGCCTCCAAAAGTTGATGCAACAGATACTGCAAGAATAGATAACCCAAGAGAATATGGAAGAAGTTTTGAAGCATAACGCCTTGGGCCAAGCATTAGTTGCCTAAACAAAAGATATTCACAAATCATGACAGCAATCAACGTAAAAAATGCAACATTGTGTGAATGTCCAACTGGAGCTGTTAAAAACCAAATACAGTACATTATATGTCCAACAAAAAAAGACCCCATTCCTGCAAAAAAGAACGCTTTAGTTTTGTTTCTTGGTAGCAATAGCAAAATATCTCCAAGAGTGTGAAAAATCAAAGCCATAAATACATATTTTTGATAAAAAGAGCTTCTCAATGCAACAGGCAAGAAAGCAAAGTAAATAGAACACAAAAGAGGCATTAAAAAAGGCTTTGTTAAAACATACTCGTGAGAATCTTTTTTCTTAATTGCTCTAAGGCAAAAGAAGACATCAAATGCATACATTAAAACTAAAATCCACTTTTTCATTTTATCTGCCTCCCCTTATATTCCATTATATACCTTACAACGGCTTTCATTGCCCTTCTTATATTATACTCATTTGCGTTTCATTGACCAAGACACTTAATATAATTAACATACGGAGCCATGAGCAAATATCCATTTAATGAAACAGAGCCAAAATGGCAAAAGTATTGGGAAGAACATAAAACGTTCTCTGTCACAGAAGATCCCTCATATCCAAAAGAGAAAAGAGCGTATGTTCTAGATATGTTCCCATATCCATCTGGAGCCGGACTTCATGTTGGACACCCAGAAGGCTATACAGCAACAGACATTTACAGTCGTTATCTCAGAATGAATGGCTATAACGTGTTGCACCCAATGGGATTTGACTCCTTTGGACTTCCTGCAGAAAACTATGCAATTCAGACAGGAACTCACCCCGCAATTACAACAGAAAAGAATATCAACACGTTCAGGCGCCAGATTAAAAGCTTAGGTTTCTGCTATGACTGGGATAGAGAAATATCAACATGTGATCCAGATTATTATCATTGGACTCAATGGATTTTTGAAAAACTCTACGAAAAAGGCTTGGCATATGAAAGTCAGGCACCAATAAACTGGTGTCCAAACTGCAAAACCGGACTTGCCAACGAAGAAGTCAAGGAAGGCCATTGCGAAAGATGTGGAGCACAGGTAGAGAAAAAGAATATTCGCCAGTGGATTCTGAAAATCACAGCCTATGCACAAAGACTCCTGGATGACCTTGATTTAGTCGATTGGCCAGAATCCGTAAAGATGATGCAGCACAACTGGATTGGAAAGAGCGAGGGTGCTTCTGTCCTTTTCCAAGTAAAAGGACTTGAAAAAGACCCAGATGGCAAACTTGAAGTCTTTACCACAAGATGCGATACCCTCTTTGGTGCTACCTACATGGTTATTTCCCCTGAACATCCTCTTGTTAACAAACTCACCACAGCAGAGCAGAAAGAAAAAGTTCAAGAATATGTCCAAGCAGCTGCAAAAAAGAGCGATCTTGACAGAACAGACCTTGCAAAAGAAAAAACAGGCGTCTTCTCTGGAAGCTATGCAATCAACCCTGTAAACGGAAAAGAAATCCCAATTTGGATTGCAGATTATGTACTCATCTCATATGGTACAGGTGCAATCATGGCCGTGCCTGCACACGACACTCGAGACTGGGAATTTGCCAAGAAATTTGGCCTTCCAATCATTGAAGTCTTAAAAAGTGAAGTAGACGTGCAAACTCAAGCATGGACAGAAGACGGCATCCACGTAAATAGTGGTTTCTTAGATGGACTCAATAAGGCCGATGCCATTGAAAAAATGATTGAATTCCTTCAAGAAAAGGGCATTGGCCATAAGACAGTAAACTTTAAACTCAGAGACTGGATTTTCAGCAGACAGCGCTACTGGGGAGAGCCAATTCCTCTCATCCACTGCCCAACCTGTGGAACAGTTGTGGTTCCAGAAGATGAACTTCCTCTTAAACTGCCTGAAGTTGAAAGTTATCTTCCATCTGGCACAGGAGAAAGCCCACTTGCAAATATCACTTCTTGGGTAAATTGCCGTTGTCCAAAATGTGGTGGTCCTGCAAAGAGAGAAACAAACACAATGCCTCAATGGGGTGGTTCTTGCTGGTACTATCTCAGATACATTGACCCAAAAAACAAAGAAAGATTTGTTGATCCAGAGAAAGAAAAATACTGGATGCCTGTCAATCTCTACATTGGTGGAACAGAGCACGCAGTACTTCATCTCTTGTATGCAAGATTCTGGCACAAAGTCCTTTATGACTTAGGATTGGTCTCAACACCAGAGCCTTTTGCAAGACTCATAAATCAAGGAATGATAACCGCTTTTGCATACCAGAGGGCAAATAAATCACTGGTACAGACAGATCAGGTCATTGAAAAGGAACCAGGTGTCTTTGTAGACAAGGAGACTGGAGAGGTCTTAGAACGTGTTATTGCTAAGATGTCCAAGAGTCTTAAGAACGTCATCAATCCAGATGAAGTTGAAGCAGAATATGGTGCAGACACCATGCGTATGTATGAAATGTTCATGGGTCCACTTCAGGTTTCTAAGCCATGGTCTACATCAGGCATTGCCGGCGTTTGGCGTTTCATTGATAAGATTTGGCGCATTGCTGAAGAAAAAGAGATTGTAGACGAAAAGGCTCCAACAGAGCTCATGAAAAGTCTTCACAAAACAATCAAAAAAGTCACAGATGACACTTCAACATTGAACTTCAATACGGCAATTAGCCAAATGATGATTTATGTCAGCGACCTCTCTAAGATGGACAAACTTCCACGTGAAGCATGGGAACCATTTGTGCTCATGCTCAGCCCTTATACGCCTCACCTTGCAGAAGAGCTTTGGGAAAGAGCAGGACATCAACCTTCTATTGCTAATGAGAAATGGCCTGTCTATGACCCGGCTTTAACTGTTGATGCAGAAGTTGCTGTGGTTGTCCAAATCAATGGAAAAGTACGTGCAAAACTCACTTTGGCAAAGGATACTTCAAAAGAAGACTTAATTGCAGCAGCCAAAGCAAACGATAACGTCAAACGTTACCTTGAAGGTGCAACAATTCTTAAAGAGATTGTAGTTCCAAATAAACTTGTAAGTTTTGTTATTAAATAAGAAGCTCTTGCAGAAATCCTGCAAGAGCCATAGCTCTTCTACGCTTCTTGCAAAGCTAAGCTTCTTGCGCAGCAAGATAAACAGTATCAATCAGTGCTTCAATCTTCTCAAGATTAACACTTGAGAAGGCAAGCCTGATGTGATGCTCGTCTAATCTGATTACACCTGTACCATACTTGTTTAAAAGAAGTTGTCTTAAATTCTCAGAATCACAAGTACAGAAGAAGCTCATAAAATAGCCACTGTTAAAAGGAAGAGCCCGCAAATCTTCTCTGTCTTTGTACTTCTCCAAGGCCTTCTTTATAGCTTTATACCTTAAACCAACCTTTTCTATTCCAGATTCTTTATCTTTTTGATAATCTGGATCTATCATTCCTTTAAGAATAATGTTCTGACTTGGCATTGAACAACTAGACAAAGAACCCCTAATAGCGCCCATGGTTTTTTGCATAAGTGCATCATATTGTTCTTCAGTAAAGCTCTTACATCCATAGGTAATAAAGGCAACTCTAAAGCCCCAAACCATCTCTTCTTTAGTAGCTCCATCACACTTGACTGCTAAAAGGTTTTCACTACAATCACAGAGCTGAGAGAAAAGACTTTCCCGGCAGACATCTTCTTCAAAAAATAGCCCAAAATAAGCATCATCTGTAATAATTGTAAGCTTCTTACCTGAATCAGAGTATCGTTTTAAGATTTCAACTATGGCAGATGCTTCTTTCTTAGTTGGAGTATATCCTGTAGGATTGTTAGGAAAATTAAGAACAACAACAGCTTTATTATCCCCTGTTGCAGCTAGGGCTGCATCAAGACCTTCAAGATTAAAAGCACTATTCTTAAAGATAGGAAAGAGAATTTTATTAGCCTGTCTCTGTTCATCTAAAATTAAATCATAGTTTTCCCAATACATATTTGGAAGAATTACAAAATCAGAAGGATCTATAAAAAGGGAACAAGCAATACTTAGTGCATTAGTAAGACCAGAAACCACAATTGGAAGAGAAATTGATTTTCCTTCCAAACTTGGATTTTTCTTGTACATCTGCTCTTTCCATGTTTTTCTAAGAGCCTGCACCCCTCCCATTGGAGCATATGGAAAAATCTCTCCAACAGACATTGAAGGAGCAAATTGTGCCTTCATTGATGAAATATACATTGCACTGCCATTTTCCATAGCAATACCAATAGTAGCATTAAAATTTGTTGCTTTCTGCTTTGCCTCTGCTGATTGAACAATAATTCCTTTTGGAACATACATTCTTTTTCCGTAATCACTCAGCATTGAGTACACACTTGTCTGACTAAGAACACTGTTAAGTTTTTCTGCCAACTGATGCATTGCAATCCTCCAAAACCTTAAAACAAAAGCCCCTGATCCAAAGAAACTGGCCTACGATTATCCGCCAAAGTCTTTGTCATATACTCTCTATTTAAGTCCAATTCATTAACAAACCTAACCAAAAGGTCCTCAGATACAAGATTTTGTTCATTAAACAAGTACATAAGAGCCTTTTCTGCAATATAATTGGGCTTAAGTGAGTTCAGATATATCTCCTCATTTGGGTTATTCTTATATCTAGAAGAGATATTTTTGTAAAGCTCACTTTTCTTAATATTTCCCTTTAAATTCTCAATTTCTGTCCTGAGCTTCTTAATATTGCCCTTATTCGCCTCTTCTGCCATAGGTTTAAGATTAAAAAAGGTATATTCCTTGCCAGGAAGAAAATGATGTTCATCGCAACGAGACGCATAGTTTGGATTGTCTGAACCTGTCTTAGCCCCATCTCCACCAACAACAATCAGCGGATCAAAGTATAGAGCCGGGCATTCACAATTATCTACTGTGTAATATCGGTATGTATAAAAAGCGTCCTTGATGCAGTCTTCATGCTCGCAATACGCTGTAAGAGGAATGACGTCTGTGGCAATGTCAAGCATCAGGCGTGCCGATGAATTAAAAATATCGCGCCTAAAATTCAGTATAAGCGTGGGGAAAATGAACATAATACCCTTTTCCACGCTTGCATTTCTCACCACATAAGCAAGACGTTCATCAAAGAAAGAGGCTTCATCAATGATGTAGGTTCCAACCGTAGGGTTGTCTGCTAAGACTTTCTCAAAATCAAAAGAATCTCTAATGCGTGCAATATTCTCGCCACATCTGATATAACCACTTCTAAAAGCCATTGCATCCTGCGGATATTCCTGAAAGCGTGTCCCGTCAAGTTGATTTCTTATGAAAAACACGTTGCGTCTATCAACGTCTCCAGTACTTGTCAGCGCCTTAACTTTTGCCCCTTTCTTCTGTGCAACGGAAGCATCACGCCACACACGAGCAGCAAACTCTGTCTTGCCAGATCCCATTGGGCCAATGAGAAGCACGCGTCTTCCAGGCCTTGTGAAATCAAAATGTGAGAAAGACTTATGCACTTCCAACGTGGGAAAACCTAAACTCTTCAAAAAATCTTCACTTGAACCTATAGAGTCAACTGGAATCATTTTATTTCCCTATATGCCTTATTTCCTTATACTGCCTTACTTTGCACCCTGTACAATTGCAATGCCTGCACTACATCCAAGCCTATTTGCACCAGCTTCAATCATCTTCAGAGCATCTTCGTATGTTCTAATTCCGCCAGCAGCCTTCACACCAACCTTGGAGCCTACGGTCTTACGCATCAGGGCCACATCTTCAACCTTTGCGCCCCATTTTGAAAAGCCCGTTGAAGTCTTCACAAAGTCAGCTCCCGCCTTCACAGAAAGCTCGCACGCACGCACCTTCTCTTCATCTGTCAGCAAGCACGCCTCAATAATTACCTTGAGGACCTTATCCCCACAAGCCTTCTTCACTTCACGAATATCCTCTTCAACCAAGTCATCTTTATGGTCTTTCAATAACCCGATATTAATAACCATATCAACTTCTGTAGCACCATCTTCAACGGCACATTTAGCCTCAAAAGCCTTAGCCTTGGTGCACATTGCCCCTAAAGGAAAACCAACAACAGTACAAACGTTCACGCCAGTGCCCTTGAGCTCTTGAGCACAAAACTTTGTCCAGCAAGTATTCACGCAAACACTAGCAAATTTCCACTCTTTTGCCTCAGTGCAAAGTTTCTGAATCTTCTCCTCTGTTGCATCAGCAGCAAGGACTGTATGGTCAATATAAGAAGCTATGTTATTCATATATCTTTCTCCTTTTGGTGGCTTTGAGGAGGTTTTGTAAAACCTCTTAGCCATTGTTCTTAGCCATTGCCTTAGCTTATCTCAAAAAACCCTTCTTAACTAGACTTGACTTGAGAATATTTGAACAATACTGTTACTTGTGTGAGTAAACTAATCCTAGGAACATGGCAAACAGTACCCTCAGATGGCTTTTGGCAAGACCAAAATCCCCTATGTAGCGAAAAGCTTTTAGGTTTTGCTATTCGTCAAGGTTTTACTTGTTTTGACACCGCCCAAAGCTATGGAAAAGGGAGAGCAGAACAGCTGCTAGGCAAGATCTTATCACACTTTCCCAATACAACTTTTGATGTAGATTCAAAAATTATGCCTAGCTCTAAAGATCCTTTAGATTTAGTTCCTCAAAGTCTATCTAGATTGCGTGTTAAGAACTTAAATAGATTATATCTCCACTGGCCAAAAACAGGTTTTGATGTTAATGATTTTGTTAGAAGAATGGTGTGTCTAAAAGATTTTGGCATTGTTAAAAAAATTGGCATTTGCAACACGCCTTTACAGTACCTAGAGAAGATGACTGTTAATATAGACTGTCTACAAATTCCTGTTTCATTGCTGTGGACAAGAGATTTAAAAGAAACTCTAGCTTATTGCAAATCTTGCAACATTGAAGTTGTTGCTTACAGCCCTCTTGGCATGGGCTTACTATCTGGAAAATATACTTCAAAAGAAGATTTAAAAGACGCTAGAAGCTCTCTCTTTTGCTTTAAAGAATCCTGTTATAAGCCTTTCTTGAATTTGTTAGGTACATTAAAAGAAATTGCACAATTAAAAGGTTTGACACCTGCAGATGTAGCACTAGCCTGGGTTGCTTCTTCCGGAGTTGATTATATAATCTTAGGTGTTCGCACTGAAGAACAGCTATTGAACAACGTTGCATCATTAAACCTTCATTTAGAAAATGAAGAAATTGAGGCTTTGAATAAAGCTGCTTCCAAGTTAGACAAAGAAAGCCAAAAAGTGTGTAGCAACATCTTTTCTTATAACTGGTAACTGGTGAGGATAGAATATGAGAATTCTAAAAGAAGAAAGAAAAGTTGAAATTGTAGTAAAAAAATCTAGATTTATTGCAATTGCAAAAACTTGCACCTCACCTTTTGAAGTCAAACGAATAGTTGACCAGACGCGCTTACAATATGTAGGCGCTACGCATGTAGTTCATGCAGCTGTTATGGGTAGTCAATTTTCTTATTCAGATGACCACGAACCAAAAAACACAGCAGGACGGCCTGCACTAGAAGTCCTAAAAGGCTCTGGGATTACCAATATCATAGTCCTTATTGTCCGATACTTTGGAGGCACCCTTCTTGGAACTGGAGGACTTGTTAAAGCTTATGGAGACAGTACAAAAGCGGTCCTTGAGGGCATACAAACAGAAGAGCTTATAGAAAAAAGTTCTTTCTCTATGGATATAGGCTATGATTGCTATGAAAGTACAAAACGAATTTTGTCTTCTGTTGAAGCTCAAACAATAAAAGAAGATTTTGGAACCTCAATTTTTATCCAAGGTTCTTTACCAAGTTCAAATTCAGAAAAGCTAGTTCTTGCAATGGCTAATTTAACAAACGGTAAATGCAATGTATCTATTGACAAAGATTGAATCAACTATTATCGTTTTAAAGCTATGGATGGATGGCCGAGAGGTCGAAGGCGGCGGTCTTGAAAACCGTTGAGGTGAAAGCCTCCGGGGGTTCGAATCCCTCTCCATCCGTACTAAGGAGCGATGGCCGAGCGGTCGAAGGCGCTTCCCTGCTAAGGAAGTATACTGGTAA
>CAVEGR010000153.1:0-2021 GCA_963615565.1 Phocaeicola massiliensis
GCTTCTTTCATGCCTTTGTAGTTTTTGGCTCCAAATAGGCGCGCGGTTAATAGTGAACAGCCCATGTTGCAACCAAATGCAAAAGCAATAAAAATTAGTGTTATTTCGTACCCGTTGCCAACCGCTGCAAGAGCTTCTTCGCTTATGAATTTACCAGCAACAAAACTATCGCCAATATTGTATAACTGCTGGAATACGATTGAGCCAAAAAGAGGAAGACAAAATTCCCAGAGAACTTTGCTCGGCTCGCCAATTGTTAAATCCCTATTCAATGTTTTTGAGACGTTTTTCATTTTCGTGACTTCTTTATTGAGGTTTTTGCAAAAACCTACTTAATTTTGCTTTCTTGTTTTACTTGCCCATTACCCGCAATTACTCGCAATTACCTGCCCATTACTGCAAATTACTTGCAAATTATTTGTCCATTACTGCAAATTACCCGCAATTACTCGCAAATTACTTGCGCATTACTCGTAAATATCGCCATCCTCGGGAACGCCCAAATGACGGCAAATTGCATTAAATGTTTGTTTGCTTATATCGTGTTCAACACTACAAGCATCTTCAAGTGCTGTTTTTTCATCAACTCCAAGGCTCATAAAGAACTTGGACAGTATCTTGTGACGAGTATAAACCTTATTTGCAATTGCCATTCCCTTGTCTGTAAGGGTAATGAGACCATCTTCGTCCATAGTAATATATCCGTTCTCGCGAAGCCTTCTTGTGGCATAACTTACGCTTGGTTTTGTAACCCCCAAGTGAGATGCAATGTCTATTGAGCGAACATATCCATGCTCTTCTTTCATCATTAGCATGGCTTCAAGGTAGTCTTCCGATGCCTTTCTAATCTTCATCATAGTTTTTATAACCTTTTACCAAAAGAACATACTACAAAAAGCAAACTTTTTTCAATACAAGAGCACGAAATTCAAAAGGCTGCAATCTTTTACCAAGTGCTTAATTTTAGCAAAAATAATTTAGACCGATATTTTTGTAATTCTTTTCTTTTGTACTTGACGATTATAGTTAGAGTTATTAAACTCCCTTGTAGTTAGAAGAGTCTAACCAAAGTAGAGGTACTTGAAAATGATGCCGTTGACATTGGCAAATGCTGGAGAAGAAAACATGATAAGAAAAGTGGGTGGAAATGAAGAAACCCGCAGACATCTTGAAGATTTGGGGTTCGTTGCAGGTAGCAACGTTACAATAGTTTCTTCTATAGGTGGCAATCTTATAGTGAATGTTAAGGACTCTAGAGTAGCAATAAGTAGAGAAATGGCTGGGAAAATAATGATTTGAAAAGTTCTTGCAAAATGAGCTTTCAGGGTAAAGGTAAAGCCAAGAGTCGTGAAGAAAATTTTGCAAAAACCTCTTGAGACTGCAATTTTAGTGGTCAAGGCGCATAAAGAGCGCAAAACACAAAGAGCGCAAAACAATAATATTGATTTAGTTATAGGAGATATGAACATGAAAACACTTAGGGAAGCAAAAATTGGCGAGACGGTTAGAGTCGTCAAACTCCATGGAGAGGGAGCTGTCAAAAAGAGAATTATGGACATGGGCATTACTCGTGGAGTTGAAGTCTACATTAGAAAAGTAGCGCCACTTGGAGATCCAATTGAAGTTACAGTAAGAGGTTATGAGCTTTCACTCAGGAAAGAAGATGCTTCCATGATAGAAATTGAATAGTAATTGAATAGTAATGGAGAAGTTTTGATATGTCAGAAATCAGAATTGCCCTTGCGGGTAACCCAAACAGTGGGAAAACAACACTGTTTAACAGTTTGACAGGCTCAAATCAGTTTGTAGGAAACTGGCCAGGAGTCACAGTTGAAAAGAAGGAAGGAAAACTTAAAAAACACGATGGTGTTGTAATTACTGACCTTCCTGGAATTTATTCTCTTTCACCGTATACGTTGGAAGAAGTTGTTGCAAGAAATTATCTTATTGAAGAGCGTCCAGATGCAATTCTCAACATTGTAGACGGAACAAACCTTGAAAGAAACCTTTATCTTACAACT
>CAVEGR010000153.1:2031-3168 GCA_963615565.1 Phocaeicola massiliensis
GATTAATTTTGAAGAACTTTCTAGAGAACTTGGGTGCAAAGTTGTTGAGATTTCTGCTCTTAAAGAAGAAGGTGTCATGGAAGCTGCTGAAGAAGCAATTAAGGCAGCTAAAGGAACAAAGACAGTTCCAATGCACACTTTCTCTGGTGTTGTTGAGCATGCACTTGCTCATATTGAAGAGGCAGCTTTACACGATATGCCTCAAGAACAACAGCGCTGGTATTGTATAAAGATTTTTGAAAGAGACCCTAAAGTTCTTGAAAAACTTAATATTAAGCCACAAGTTCTCTCTCATATTGAAGAAGACATTAAAGCTGCTGAAAAAGAGCTTGATGACGATGCAGAAAGCATTATTACAAATGAAAGATATGTCTACATTGCATCAATTATGAAAGGTTGCTACAAGAAAAAGAATGTGGGTAAAGAATCTACATCTGATAAGATTGACCGCATTGTTACAAACAGGTGGCTTGGTCTTCCAATTTTTGCACTTATCATGTTCCTTGTTTATTATATTGCAATGGTAACAGTTGGTGCTTCTGCAACAGACTGGGCTAACGATGGTCTATTTGGTGATGGCTGGCATCTTTTGGGTATTGGTTCAAAACAATATGAAGCTGCTGCTGAAGAATACGGAGACACAGACCAAATCATTGACGCTTTTGTATCTGAATATGGTAATGACAGTATTTCTGAAGCCTTGAATATGGAAAGTGATACTTATTCAGAAGACAGTGCAAAGAAAGCCCTTGAAGATCTTGTAAATGCAACACCTTCTAATGCTTCTGTTACATATACTGTTGAAGACGAAGAGACTTTGGCTGTTGAAGAGTTTTCTGGCACAACAAAAGAAGATTTAGTCTCAGCAGTAGAGCAGTATCTTAATACTTCTTACAAAGAAAATTATGGCGCACCTGATACAAGTACTTATGGCATTTGGGTTCCAGGTATTCCAGTTCTAGTTTCCAATGGTCTTGAGGCTGTTGGTGCTGCTCCTTGGCTTTCTGGTCTTATCAATGATGGTATTGTTGCCGGAGTTGGTGCTGTTCTTGGTTTTGTCCCACAAATGCTTGTTTTGTTCTTACTCCTTGCTTTCCTTGAGGCTTGTGGATACATGGCAAGAATTGCATTTGTTCT
>CAVEGR010000154.1:0-18531 GCA_963615565.1 Phocaeicola massiliensis
TTTGTGTGGTTCTGCTCTAACCTTAAATAAAGCTGTTGCAAATCTTTCATCTTGGGGAGTAAACGTAGAAAAAGTCATAGATATGGCAACAAAAAACCCAGCAACTATTTATGGATTTAAAGAAATTGGAATAATAAAAAAAGGCCATTTGGCAAACATCTCAGTTTTTGATGAAAACTTTAATGCTGTTTCTGTTTTCATTAACGGGGAAAGGAGAAAATGATGGATTTATTTGAATATTTCAGCCAAATTTGCACAATACCAAGAGAGTCTGGAAACGAAGAAGGAATGCGACAATATATTCTCTCTTGGGCAAAAGAAAACGGAATTGAAGCACAAAGGGATAAAGCGGGAAATATTATTGCAAGAGTTCCTGCAACAAAAGGATATGAAAACCGTCCTTCTGTAGCACTTCAGGGACACATGGACATGGTCTGTGTTAAAATTCCAGGAAGTAAACATGATTTCAAAAAAGACCCTATTGAAACTGAAATTGACGGAGATTGGCTCAAGGCAAAAGAAACCAGTCTTGGTGCGGACGATGGTATTGGAGTTGCTATTACAATGGCAATCTTCACAGATAAAGAAAGTCAACATGGCCCACTTGAAGCAATCTTCACTTTTTCTGAAGAAACGGGTATGGACGGAGCTTTTGGACTTGATGGTTCACTGATTAAGAGTAAAAAGCTGATTAACCTAGACAGTGAAGAAGAAGGAATCATTTATATTGGCTGTGCTGGAGGCGTTGACTTGGTCTCTGACACAACATTAGAAACTTCATCAGTAGAAGAAGGATGGAAGGCTTTCCATCTTACAGTTGGGGGCTTAAAAGGTGGTCATAGCGGAGGCGATATTCACCTTCAAAGACTTAATGCTATTTGTGCAATGGCAAGAATTCTTCACGAGTTAAAAGAAGCTGGCTGTCAATTTAGCATTACTTCTTTCAATGGAGGAACAAGAAGAAACGTAATTCCGTCAATCTGCGAATGCACAATTCTTGTTAAAGAAAATGCTATCTTAACAGCAAAACAAGCAATTAAGACTACAGCAGAAGCGTTAAAGTTTGAAAACAAGATTGAAGAACCAAGCCTTTTTGTAAAAAGTGAAGAAGAAAATGCCACAACTATCAACAAAGTTCTTTCTGTTGATTCTTCTTTGTGCCTAGCAGATCTTCTTTTTTCACTTCCTCATGGTGTCTTTACAATGAGCAAGGCCCTCTCTGGAATTGTAGAAACTTCAAATAATCTTGCTATTGTTCAAGTAACAGAAGAAGGAAAAGTTCATTTAGAGCTCAGTATAAGAAGCAACATTGATAGTGCAAAAAACTATCTTGTAAAGAAAATTGCCACAATAGTATCGGCCTTTGGATTTAACTATAAGATTGGCGATGGATATCCATCATGGACTCCAGATCCAAATTCAAAGCTAGCTGCCTTCTGTGCAAAAGCCTATGAAGAAAACACGGGCAAAAAACCTCTGGTGACTGCAATACATGCAGGTCTTGAATGTGGTGTCATAAGTAGCAAGGTTCTAGGAATGGACAGCGTTTCAATTGGACCAAATCTAGTAGATATCCATTCTACAAATGAAAAAGTTTCAATTAGCTCTGCCAAAAGAACTTATGATTTTGTCAAACATTTACTTGCAATAATCAATTGATTGTGTGAAGTGTATTTTTTTACTATACTAAATTGTATGTTAAACCCTTCTTAGAAATCTCCTTAAGTTGTGCCTTTCTTTGATCTAAATCTGGCATATAGCGCTTCATCAACGCCCAAAAATTAGGCCCGTGTCCTGCTATCTTTAAATGGCACACCTCATGCAAAGCCACCATATCAATGAGCTCATATGGCAAAATTGCACACATATAGCTGAGATATAAACGTCTTTCTTTTGGATAGCAAACTCCCCATTTTGTCTTGGCTTTATTCACTCCAAAACTTGGAACATCCCCGGCCTGCACCAATTGAACCCAATACGGAATTCTTCTTGAGAGCTCTTCTGCTACAGTGTCTATATACATTTGCTTGATAGCTTCTTTCACTAGACCGATATCCTTACAACTAACATATATCACAATTTTTTCATTTTCTATGCAATATTGGGCCATTGTTTGCTTCTGTTTTGAAGACTCAACCACTTCAAGGCTCCGCACTTTTCCAAGAAGCATTATACTGTCTCCTGTGTCATAAGAATGATAAGTGACAGCCTGTGCGGCCTTTTCAATCATGTTCTTACACTTTAAGACAAACTCTTCAATTTTAGAAATTTTAACCCAATAAGGAGCAGAAACCACAACTTGTCCTTCATTATTCAACTTAAGTCGTATGTTTCGCATTCCTCTCTTTCTGGTGAGATAATAGTAAATTCCCTGAACTTCTCGCTGTTCCATACTCCAATAACATATTTGTAAAAGAGCACTGAGAAATCCCAGTGCTCTTAAAAACTGTAACAGTTTAAATTACTGCTGCTCTTTTTTACGTCTTGCAATATCGGCTCTATCAACAAACTCTGCAAGAGTAGCATTTGAATTTCTAATGCAGTGAAGGTCTACTGCAATTTCGCCGTAGCATCTTATGAACATTGCTTCAATTGCTATGACAATAAGGCCAATAACAATAAAGAAAATTCCACCAACAACCAATGCAGTTCCTGTTATAGGACCTGATGCTGTAGATGAAAAATAGTATCCTTTGGTGTTGGCACCAGCTACTATCATTGCAATACCACACAGAACACAAAGGATTGATAAAATAATTTGAAGGACATTTGCTAGTTTAATAATTCCTTCACCTGAAGATTTCTCGTTTTTGTTTGCCATAATCAAACCTCTAAGAAATTAAATTTGTACGCACATATTACAACTTTCATTTTCCTCATACAAGTTCCTAGTTGTTTAGAGGTTTTACAAAAATCGTTTATAATATAGAATTAGAAGATATGAACGATTTTAAAGTTATAGAAGTAAAAAGAAGTGTCTTTGAAGATAACGACAAAGACGCAGCTTTATTGAGAGAAGAATTAAAAAAAGAAAAAACTTTTCTTTTAAATCTTATGTCCTCCCCTGGAGCAGGCAAGACAACAACATTAAAAAGAACCATCCAGATGCTTAAAGATGAGATGAAAATTGGCATTATGGAAGCCGATATTGACTCAGATGTGGATGCACAAGCAATTGAGCAAACAGGAGTCAGAGTAATTCAAATTCATACAGGTGGAATGTGTCATCTTGATGCAGACATGACAAGACAAGGACTTAGAGAATTTGGAACCCAAGACTTGGATTTTGTTGTTTTGGAAAATGTTGGAAATCTTGTTTGTCCTGCTGAATTTGATACAGGAAGTACTAAAAATGCAATGATTCTTTCTGTTCCAGAAGGTGACGACAAACCTTTGAAATATCCATTAATGTTTCAAATCAGTGACGTTGTTTTAATAAATAAATGCGATACACTATCTGTGTTTGACGATTTCTCACTAGAAAGAGTCAAAGAAAGAATTCTTAAACTCAACCCAAAAGCTAAAGTTTTCTTTGTTTCTGCAAAAACAGGAGAAGGTTTTGAACCTTGGATTGATTGGATAAGAGAGCAAATTAAAACCTACAACAAATAAAGAGGAGAATTTATATGTCAGACCCATTGGAAGGATATGTCCCTGAAACAGTAAAAAATGACGGGCCTATTAGAGAACCTATTGTAAGACTTGGCAAGCTTATTACAGACCGTGTTGCAATTGTTCTTGGAAAAGAACAAATAACAAAAGAAAGTCCTGAATATTGGGGCTTAGCTCCTCTTTGCACAGATGAGCAAGCTGAAATTGCTATCAAAATGGGCAAAAGAAAGCCTCGTACTTTTGAACAAATTAAGAAGCTGACAAATTGCACAGATGATGCTTGGCTACAGAAACAATTGGATGAGATGGCTTATAATGGCCTTATTGAATACAACTGGGAAAATGAAAAAAAAGAAAAACAGTATGTTCTTCCAATGTTTGTTCCTGGCAGTGCAGAATTTAGCAACATGAATGCAAAGGTTCTTGAAGATCATCCTGAAATGGGACGTTTCTTTGAACGCATGAGCCGTTTGCCTCTTGAAAAAATCACTCCAATGGTTCCACTTGGAGGTGCCGGTATTGGTATGCACGTCATACCGGTTGAGAAAGCTATCGGGATGGAAAATGAAAGCGTTCCGGTGGAGCATATATCTCACTGGTTGAGCAAATATGATGGCAAGTATGCAGCATCCCCATGCTCATGTCGTAAATCCAGGTTGACATATGATGAAGGCTGCGCAGATGACCCAGAAGGCTGGTGTCTTGCAGTGGGCGATATGGCAGACTACGTGGTTGAGACAAACAAGGGCGGAAGATATGTCACAAAAGAAGAAGCCTTGAAGATTTTGCAAAAGGCAGAAGACAACGGATTTGTGCATCAGATTACAAATATCGATGGTGAAAACAAGATTTTTGCAATTTGCAACTGCAATGTGAATGTGTGCTATGCACTTCGTACATCTCAGCTCTTTAACACTCCAAACATGTCCCGTTCTGCATATATTGCACATGTTGAGACTGACAAATGCGTTGCTTGCGGGCGTTGTGTTGAGTTCTGCCCTGCTGGTGCTGTAAAGCTTGGTCAAAAGCTTTGCAAGAAAGATGGAAGTACAGTTGCATATCCCAAAACCCCTCTTCCAAGTGAGAAAAAATGGGGTCCAGAGATGTGGGAAGAAGATTACAGAAATAAAAACCGTATCAACTCACACGAAAGTGGAACATCTCCATGTAAGACAGCATGTCCTGCACATGTATCGGTTCAGGGCTATTTGAAGTTAGCATCTCAAGGCAAATACACAGAGGCATTGGAGCTGATTAAGAAAAACAATCCACTTCCTGCTGTTTGTGGCCATATCTGTAATAAGAGATGTGAAGAAGCTTGTACGCGTGGTACAATTGACCAAGCTATTGCAATTGATGAAGTTAAGAAGTTCATTGCAATGCAGGATCTAAACAGCAAAACAAGATTTATTCCAAAGAAAGTTATTCCATCCTTGGATGACAAATTCTTTGATGAAAAGATTGCCATCATTGGGGCTGGTCCTGCCGGACTATCTTGTGCCTTCTATCTTGCAGAAAAAGGCTATAAACCAACTATTTTTGAAAAGAACAAACAGGCTGGTGGAATGCTTATGTATGGAATTCCTTCATTTGTTCTTGAAAAAGATGTTTTACAAGCAGAAATTGACATCATAAAAGAGATGGGTGTTGAGATTAAAACTGGTGTTGAAGTTGGAAAAGATATCACAATCAGCGAACTTAGAAAGCAAGGTTATAAGGCTTTCTATATTGCAATTGGATGCCAAGGTGGCCGTAAAGTTAATGTTCCAGGAGAGGAAGCTGATGGCGTACTTACAGGAGTTAACTTCCTAAAGGCAGTTACAGACAGCAATACAGAATACAAACTTTCTGGAGACACTGTAGTCATTGGTGGTGGAAACGTTGCAATTGATGTTTCAAGAACAGCTTTAAGATGTTCTGATAATGCTAAAATTTATCAATTCTCACTTGAGACTAGGGATATTATGCCTGCAACGGATGAAGAGATTCAAACTGCAGAAGAGGAAGGAATCCTTATTGAAGGAGGTTGGGGACCAAAAGAAATTCTTACAGAAAACGGTCATGTTACAGGCATTGTTTTGAAGCGTTGTACATCTGTTTTTGATGAAAACAAACGCTTTAATCCTACATATGATGAAAATGAGACAAAGACAATTTCTTGTTCTAATGTTCTTTTAGCTGTAGGACAAACAATCAACTGGGCTGGTCTTTTAAATGGTGAGGATGTTGAGCTTAAGCGTGGAAATTATCCTGTAGCAGATTCTGTTACATATCAGACTAAAGTTTCCGATATCTTCGTAGGTGGAGATGTTTTCACGGGTCCTAAGTTTGCTATTGATGCAATTGCACAAGGAAAAGAAGCAGCTGTATCTATTCACAGATTTGTACAACCTCATTCTTCTCTGACAATTGGTCGTAATCCAAACTACTACAAAGCTCTGGATAAAGAAGACATCACTCTTCCAACCTATGACAACACAGGAAGACAAAAACCTGGCTATAATCAAGCAATTAAGCGTCTTTCTTTTAAAGATAGCAAGCTTGTTTTCACAGAAGATCAAGTCAAAAAAGAAACTGCTAGATGTCTTAGTTGTGGTGCAACAATAGTAGATTCAAACCGTTGTTTAGGCTGTGGTATTTGCACTACAAAGTGTATGTTTGATGCAATCCACCTTGAAAGAGATCTTCCAAAAGCCAGTAAGATGGTCAAAAGTGAAGATAAACTTAAATATATTCTTCCTAACGGACTAAAGCAAGCAATCAAAATTAAGTTTTCTGGGAAAAAATAAGGTAGAGACTTTTGCAACAGTCTCATCAAAAAGGAAGGTTTAAAAGAACATGCACGAACTTGGTGTTGTGTTTCATGTAATTGATATAATAGAAGACCTCTGTGAAGAAAATTCTCTCACAGAGGTTAAGTCTGTTACTCTCCAGCTTGGAGAAGTCTCAACTGTAATAGAATCTTATCTCCAAGACGTTTGGAAATGGGCTGCTCTAAAAAAGTCCACTCATATGAAAGAAGCAAAACTAATAGTTGAGACAATTCCTGCTATTACTTATTGTGAAAACTGTGGAAATAAGTACAGCACCGTCCAATATGGGAAGATTTGCCCTTCATGCGGCAGCGATAAAACCTATTTAGTTCAAGGAAACGAATTTAATATTAAGGAAATTGAAGCTAAATAACTAAAGACTACGTGGAAGCCTAGGCTCTTTTGTTGTATATTAAAATTTATGAATGTAGAAAAAGTTAGCGATACTATAAATAAAATCTTCTTAGACAATGGAGATGAAATTATTCTCGTTGGAACTGCCCATGTCTCTCAAAATAGTGTTGATGAGGTAAGACAGGTAATTGAGGAAGAAAATCCGGACCACATTTGTCTTGAACTGGACAAAGGCAGGTACGATAGCAAAACTAAAGAAAGTAACTATTCCAACATGGATTTAGTTAAAATCTTTAAAGAGGGCAAAACTTTTCTTGTTCTTGCAAATACAGCATTAGCATCCTTTCAAAAGAAAATGGGCACGCAAACGGGCTCTGCTCCAGGAGAAGAAATCTTAGGAGCAGGCAAAATTGCAGTTGAAAAAGGAATTCCTTTCTCTCTTTGTGACCGTGAAATACAAGTTACTCTTAAAAGGGCTTGGAGCAAAAGCAATTTTTGGAATAAAGCTAAACTAATCTCTACTCTTCTCTCCAGCGCATTTGACAAAGAGGAATTCAAACCGGAGGAGTTAGAAGAATTAAAGAAGTCCGATACCCTTCAGGAAATGATGAATGAACTGGCAAAAGAACTTCCCGGAGCAAAAGAAGCTCTCATTGATGAGAGAGACCGATATTTAGCTACAAAAATTACGGAAGCGCCAGGGCACAAGAAAGTAGCTGTTATAGGTGCAGGACATGCTAGCGGCATAATCAAAACAATTGGCAAACTTGAAAAAGGAGAACTGTCAAAGGATCTTAGTTCCATATCTAGTGTTCCAAAACCTTCTAAAGCAAGCAAAATTGCTGGTTGGATAGTTCCAATTGCAATTATTGCCATTGTTGTCATAGCTGGTTTTATGCAAGGATTTGACCAGGGTCTTAAATATTTTGTAATTTGGGCATGCACAAACTCTCTTACAACTGTTTTGTTCTCAATTCTTTCCTTAGCACATCCGTTGAATTGGCTTGTTTCCGCCATAGCTGCGCCAATAGCCGTACTCAACCCAGCAATAGGGGTTGGCCTTATTACAGGCATTGCAGAAGCTAAACTTAGAAAACCAAAAGTTAAAGATTTTGAAACAATATCAGATGATATCTCAACTTTTAAGGGTTGGTTTAAAAACAGAGTCCTTCATGCTTTTACTGTTTTCTTTGGTACAAGTATTGGAAGCATAATTGGAACATTCATTCTCTTCCCTATTATGCTAAAAGTCTTTGGATGAGCGATTTTTGCTTCTCTATTTGTACAGACCAGCCAAACTCAACCAATATACGTTGATTCTTTACGCTTATCTATAATTTCTTCCTTCCACTCTTCTATTTGTCTTGTCTCTGAAGAGAAGTTCAAGCCCATGAGACGAATCTCTTTGTCTGTATTGATATACTTTCCGTAGTATCTTTTTTCTTTTATCTGCTTAAGGGCACCTTCTGCACTTTGATCTACTTTTATCTCAATAACGTAGACGTCTGTCTTTGTACCTATCACCACATCAATACGGCCAAGCGTAGTTTTCTCCTCAACTATAATTCTTTCCACTCCCAAAAGAAGGAAAAACGAATAGAACATAGCTTGATAGCCAATTTCTTTCTGCAGTACAACATATGGAATCTGCTCATAATAAGCATTCATTGCTTTTATAAGAGTGCCAATATCTCCAGTTCTTACTGCACTTCTTCCTTTTACAAGGAATACACTAAGATCCTTACCCCCAGAATACTGCTTCATTAAAGTAAGCGTAAATGCATTTCTTACTTCCTTATTTGGAAATGTAAGAGTCAAGGCGGTATTATCACCCTCCTTGATTGTGAGATATCCTGTAAAGTAAAGAAGTGCTAAAATCTGTGAGCCATCCAGCGTATGGGAAGCAAAGTTGCTGTAATCAAAAGTGGAAAACACATCAATTCCAATAATTGGATCTTCTGTGATGATTCCCCCTAGGTGATAATCTCTAGCTAAATCTATGGCCAATGTACTTGACCCAGTATTTATCCAGTAATTTTTAAAGCTAAAGTTTCCATTGAAGAAAAATCCTACAGAAACAGGGTTATAGACTTTAATTGGGTTTTCATATGAAAAACGGTAGCCATCATAATAATCACGAATAGCTTTTATAAAGTCTTCCCTCTTCTCATAGTTTCTATCTTCCCTTTTCATATATTCATCAATATATTCTGAAAAGTTTGTTTCAAGCTCTTCTTCCGTATAACCAAATGCACAAGCATAATCTGCATCAAAAGTAAGGTCAGTAAGATTGTTCATCTGACTAAATATAGACATATTAGAGAATTTGGTAATTCCTGTAATAAACAGGAAGCGAACTTTCTCGTTGGTGTTCTTTATTACTGAATAGAATGAACTTAATGTATCTCTTATTTTATCTACCAGTTCAGTGTTTTTATATGTATGGATAATTGGGGTGTCATACTCGTCTACTATAACAACAGCTTTCTTATCTAATCTACTCAATGTAGAATAAAGCATCTCTGAAGGTTTTTTTCTTTCAACCTCAATACCATTATTGCTAGCCTGTTCAATTATTCTATCCTGAAATGCATTCAGAAAGTCTTCATAGCTCTCAGTATTGATATTAGCAAAATTAAAATGAAGCACCGGATATTTCTCAAAAGAGTAATCTGTCTTGTCTATGTATAAATCCTTGAAGAGTTCACACTTTCCCTCAAATAAAGCGTGAAGAGTTGAGCACATAAGGCTCTTGCCATAACGGCGTGGACGAGAGATGAAGTAGTAATTTTTAAGCTCATCTTCAATAAGAGAATAAACATACTTAGTCTTATCAACATAAATATGCCCTTTTACTCTAATATCCTCAAATGAACTTACGTTTACAGTTATCTTCTTCATATAAATATGTTACACCAATTTTTCCCTTTCCTCTAGATTTTCTTTTCCTTAGAACTTGCTCGCTACAGTTGTATTTTGCAACAACCCCTAAAAAGCGTCTTTGATTTTTTTACACCGTTTGAGAAGAAGGCGTTTTTCTTCAAACTGCATGGCATAAGGAACTATTGCTTTGTCAAAGCCCATCTCATAGGCAGCCTTAAGTCTACGTTCTCCATAATTAACAGGCCTTACTTCTCCCGCAAGGCTAAGTTCTCCAAAGCAAACCATTTTTGAAGGAAGGTTCTTGCCACAACAAGCAGACCAAAGAGCAATAGCTAAAGCTAATTCAACAGAGACCTCATTTACTCTAACGCCACCTGCAACATTGACGTAAATATCTTTATCTCCCAACTTTACGGCTCCATGTCTTTCTAGTATGGCTGCAATACGCGTAACCCTTGATGTGTCTATTTTGTCAGAATAAACTCGACTGTAGCCACTTTTTGCATCAACAACAAGAGCTTGAACTTCAACTATAAAGGTCCTAGAGCCTTCTGTAATAGCAGTATAAGCAATGCCAGGAGGAAGTTCACTTTCTTGGCGCTCAGAGATAAAAAAACTTGACGGATCTTTTACTCCTTCCAGTCCTTCTGAGGTCATGTTGAAAATTCCAATCTCATCTACTGATCCAAATCTGTTTTTTGCTGCTCTTACAAGTCTTACTCCCATAGACGCCTGTTCAAAATAAATAACAGTGTCTACCATATGTTCAATAATTTTGGGACCTGCTAATGTTCCTTCTTTTGTTACATGTCCAATAAAGAAAACTGCTGTTCCGTTTCGTTTACAAAGACTAGTCAATTCCATACAACAAGTCCTAATTTGAGTAACAGAACCAGCAAGAGATGTTAATTCTTCAGAATATAAAGTTTGAAGAGAATCTATAACAGCAATTTGAGGTTTTTCTACTTCCAAGACATGCATAATTTTCTCAAGCTTTGTTTCGCAAAGAATGTTTATTTTTGAAAGATCTAGCCCAAGCCTTTCCGCCCTCTGTCTTACCTGACTTGCACTTTCTTCTCCTGAAACATAGAGAACTTTTCGTTTATCTGCACACCCAGAAACAACCTGAAGCATTAAGGTGGATTTCCCAATTCCAGGTTCTCCTCCAACAAGCACAGAACTAGATTTAACAATACCCCCTCCTAAGACTCTATCCAATTCATCTATTCCACTAGCAAATCTAAATTCGTTTTCATAAGGAACTTCTGACAAAGGAACCGAATTTGTTTGTGAGGATTCCTTACTAAATTTCTTTTGTTTTTCTATTTTCTCTTCTGTAAAAGAATTCCAAGCATTACAGTCAGGACACCGGCCAAGCCATTTTGAGCTAGTATAACCACATTGCGAACATATAAACTGCGTTGCACCTTCTTTCATGTTAGGACTCCTTATTATAAGAGGGAATGATTAAAAGATATAAACAAAAAAATAAACCCGCAACAAAAATACACTTGCAAATCTTATAAATTTCGTGTTTTTGATGCAGGTTTACGTAAAAAATACAAAGATTGTGGTTTTTGGCACAATTCCAAGAACTGTGACGAAAGAAGTTGAGCAATTAATACGAAGTTATGATTTCAAGATTCAAGGAATTATCTTTAGACAATATGAGTATATGTCTAAAGATGATGACGCAGAAGCTTGGAATTAAAACAAGTAGAAATGTTCAAATTATTTTGGCACAATTCCTAGTTAGTTAGGATACCTAACTTCTAAAAATCTAACAGCTCAACATCAAAGATTAAATATGAATTTGGTGGAATAATTCCAGGATATCCATGAACCCCATAACCAAGCTCTGGTGGAATAATCAATGTTCTTTTTTCTCCCTTACTCATTGTCTGAAGAGCCTCATTCCAACCCTCAATAACTTGGCCTACAGCAAAGGTTGCAGGCTCACCTCTATGAACAGAAGAGTCAAACATTCTACCATCAAGAAGGGTTCCTGTATAATGAACAGTAACTTTTTGGCCATATTTTGGATGAGCCTTACCGTCGCCTTCTTTAAGTACAACATACTGTAACCCACTAGGCGTTTTTATTGCCTTTGGCCAACGGTTTGCAATCTCTTTTTCAACCTTTTCAATCTCATTCTTTCTTCTTTCCATTGCCTTCTTAGAAGCGTCTTGAACAAGTTGTGCAAAGATTTCCTTAGTTACTTTAAAATTCTGAGCTTCTTGGCCAATACGTTCAATTTTAATGTCATTAATTCTATCTCCCTGGGCTATTGAATTTACAACATCCTGTCCTTCAACAACTTTTCCAAATACAGAGTGTTTATCATTTAACCATGGTGTTTTTACATGAGTAATGAAGAACTGGCTACCATTAGTTCCTGGCCCTGCATTTGCCATACTCATAACTCCAGGACCATCGTGTCTTAGAGATGAATCAAATTCATCTGGAAAAGAATATCCGGGACCACCTGTTCCATCTCCTTTTGGACAGCCTCCTTGTATCATGAAATTGTCAATAACCCTATGGAACATTAATCCTTCGTAGAAATTTTCACCCGGGTTATCAAAATTAAGTTCGCCCTCAACAAGACCAACAAAATTCGCAACAGTCATTGGAACCTTTTTAAATTCAAGAGAAACAACTATTTTTCCCTTTTCTGTGTCTATTACAGCATAAAGTCCATCTTTATCTTTATAGCTCATGTTAACTCCTTATATTGCAAGCAATTAGTTTATTATTCGTATAAATCTCCACCTGGAGAAATTATTTGATAAATTCTTTCAAGCTCTTCTTCTGAAGCAAAAGGAATAACTATTTTTCCTTTTTTCATTACTCCGTTCTTGTATTTTCCCTTGATCTCAACCCTACAGCCAGTTGCAGAAAGAAACTTTTCTTCCAACTGTAAAATTTCAGGAGATTTAGAAATATTTGAGGACGGCTTTTCTTCTGATATCTTCTTAATAGCACGAACGCCTTTATTTAGGTTTGCTGCTAGCTCTTCTGCCTGTCTTACAGAAAGATTTTCATTGATAATCTTTTCATAAAGAATCTCTCTATCTGCAGGACTTTCAACACTTAGTAAAGCACGAGCATGGCCTGAAGAAAAATCACCATTTTCAAGTGAATCCAGCATCTTTTGAGAAAGGTTCAAAAGTCTAATACTATTTGTGATAGTAGAGCGGCCTTTTCCAACTTTTTTTGCAAGCTCATCTTGACTAATTCCTGATTGTGTAAGTAGATACGAGTAGGCTCTTGCTTCTTCAACAGGATTTAAGTCCTCCCTTTGAATGTTTTCAATTAAAGAAACTTCCATCCGCTGTAAATCAGTAAAAGAACGGACAATAGCTGGAATTGTCTTAAGTCCAGCCATCTTTGACGCCCTATATCTTCTTTCTCCTGCAATAATTATATAACTTTCGTCTGCAATTTCCTCAACTAAAATAGGTTGAATTAATCCTTGTTCAATAATAGAGTCTCGCAGTTCAATTAAAGAATTTGGATCAAACTTCTTTCTAGGTTGATTTGGATTGGGTTTAATCTTATCAATCTCAATTTCCTGTACTTTTGCCCCTGTTTCTTCGAGTTTTTTTACTTCATATGAATATTCATCAATAAGAGAAGAAATTCCTTTACCTAAACCATGTTTTTTAATTGGCACGAGCAAGTACCTCCTTTGCTAATGAATTATAAGCCTTTGCACCAGAACAACTATTATCATAAGCATTAATAGGCAGGCCATGAGATGGTGCCTCGCTTAATCTTACATTTCTTGGTATTTTTGTATCAAAAACAAGATCTTGAAAATAAGATGAAATATCCTCAACAACTTCATTATTGAGATTAGAACGTCTTGAATACATAGTAAATACAATACCAAGAACTTTTAACTTTGGATTTAACTGTTTATTAACAGAAGAAATTGTTCTTAAGAGCAAATTTAACCCTTCCATAGCAAAATATTCACATTGCATTGGAATAATTACGCTATCAGCCCAACAAAGAGCATTCATTGTGACAAGATCTAACGCAGGTGGACAATCAGCAAAAATAAAATCATATTGATCTTCTATTGGATACAAAGCCTCTTTAAGAAAAAATTCTCTTTTTTCTTCATCAACAAGCTCAATGGCAAGTCCAGCCATATTTATTCCACCACTTAAACAATATAAATTATTTACTGGAGTACTTTGAATAGCTGAGAAATTGGCCTCTTCTGCTAAGATTTCATAAATTCCCGGTTTAGAAGTATCAGCAGAAACAGAACTTGACAAGTTTCCTTGAGAATCTAAATCAACAAGAAGAACCTTATATCCTTCTTTTGCTAATGCAGAACCTACATTAACAGCAGTTGTGGTTTTTCCTACACCACCTTTTTGATTAAGAAAGATAATTTTTTTTGCTTTCATGCCATTTATAATAAAGCAAAATTATTTGAAAGTCATCCTTTTATTGACTTAATAAACTCAATAAGACAGAATAAGGCATAAGGAGATAAAAATGGACAATCTTGAACAGAAAGTTAAAGAAGCTCTTGAGAGCATTCGCCCATCACTTCAGAATGATGGTGGTGATATAGAATTTGTCAAAATGGAAGGAACAAAAGTTTACGTAAAGCTTAAAGGAGCTTGCGCAGGTTGCATGATGGCTCAGATGACATTAAAAAACGGTGTTGAAAAAATGTTAAAATACAATGTTGATGAGAACATTGAAGTTGAAAACCTTCCTTTTGAAGAATGATTAGTGTTTCACGTGAAACATAACAGATAAAGCCAGACAGATTTTGTCTGGCTTTTTTTAAAACTTTTTAATGTGGTTTTTGCAAAATGAACTTTGTGAAGATTAGATTTGGATTTACGAGATAAAAAGCAGTTTTGCAAAAACCTCTAATAAAAATTAAATCTCTGCAAAACCATCCTTACTCTGTCTAAAACTTCATATTTACTTCTCTTTCTTTCATTTTTTAATTATCTGGGTCTTTTTTTGATATTTTCTTAAAACATAAAAAAACTGCATCCTAGGGGTCTAGAATGCAGTTTTTCACATATGTTACTATTTATAGTAACAGAATAATGTGGGATTTTTCTTCTTTTTTTTACTCTTTTGTTGACTCTGTTTTTTCATCTTCAGAAGAATTTTCTTTTATTCCGGACTCGGAAACATTATTGACATTTTCCACCACGCCTGTTTCCTCATCATTCTCTTCTTCCTGATAATCTGTAACTGTCATTGCAACAATGTAATCATCATCTGTCTTCATTTTTACAATATTTACACCAGTTGCGGCTCTTCCTTGGCTTGAAATGCCATTAACATGAGTTCTGATTGTCTGTCCTTTTTTTGTTATACAAACAAGATCGTTTTCATCATTAACTCCAAGTGCAGAAACAAGATAAGTTCCTTCTGTAAGCTTATAAATCAACTGGCCCATTGTTCCTCTACCATGAGCTTTAAACAAGTCAAAGTCAACTTGTTTTCCTTTGCCCTGCTCTGTAACAAGAACAATGTTTTTATTTGGCTCAACCTTCACAAGTCCAATGACTTCATCATCTTCTGCAAGTTTTATTCCTCTTACTCCGTGAGCAGTTCTTCCCATGACTCTTACATCGTCTACGCTAAATCTTAGACCCTTACCCTTTTTGGTAACAATCATAGCTTCATCGCCTGGATGTACAAATTCACATTTAATAAGAGAATCTCCCTCATCAAGAATAATGGCTTTAATGCCGTTCTTTCTTGCGTTAATAAAGTCATTTAATGCAACTTGTTTTACAACACCTTGGCTGGTAGCCATGAGAATATACTCATCATCTGCAAAATCTTTAAAATCAATGATTGCAGAAACACTTTCTCCTGGTTCCATCTTTGGCAAAATTGCTTTAAGGCTTACTCCTTTCCCAACCTTCTGTCCTTCTGGAAGTTCCCAAACTTCAAGACAGAAAGCTTTTCCAAGATTTGTCATAAACAGTATATGATCATGAGAGAATGCAGAGAACATATGTTCAACAAAGTCTTCATCTCTTAATAGAGCACCCTTAACTCCTTTTCCACCACGAGCCTGTGACTTATACTCGTCTGCGGACACTCTCTTAACAAAGCCTTTATTAGTAATTACAACAACAACATCTTCTTTCTTTATGAAGTCTTTATCAACAAATCCACCAACTTCTTTAAAGTCTATTTCTGTTCTTCTATCATCACCATATTCTGCTGAAAGTTCATGTATTTCCTTCTCAACTTCACCCATAAACTTTACTTCATCAGAAAGTAGCTCTCTGTAGAACGCAATTTTTATTTCAAGTTCGTTTAATTCATCAATAATTTCTTGAGTTTCTAGATGGCTCAATCTTCCAAGACGCATTTGAATAATTGCATTCGCTTGCTTATCAGAAAGAGCAAATCTACCTTGTAATGTTAAAGATGCTTCTGCGTTATCAGCTGCTTTTTTAATAATTTCAATTACTTCGTCAATGTTTTCAAGACCAACCTTAAGGCCAAGAAGAATATGCTCTCTCTCAAGTGCTTTATTAAGTTCAAATTGAGTTCTTCTTCTAATGACTTCTTTTCTATGGTCAAGGTAACACTGAAGCATTTGCTTAAGATTAAGGCATTTTGGTCTACCATTAACTAAAGCCAAATTATTGACATTAAAGTTACTTTCAAGTTGTGTATTCATGAACAAATGACGTACTACAATCTCAGGAACAGCATCTTTTTTTAGCTCAATAACCACTCTTATGCCATCACGGCCAGATTCATCTCTAACCTCAGAAATGTCTTTAAGAGTATCTTCTTTCCGTAAAGCATCAATATGTTTGACAAGCTCAGCTTTATTAACTTGGTATGGAATTTCAGTAAAAACAATAGCATCATGAGTTTTATGTTCTTCAATGTGGTAACGCCCTCGCATAACAATCTTGCCATGACCAGTCTCAAAGGCATCTTTTATACCTTTAACTCCACAAACAATACCGGCAGTAGGGAAGTCTGGGCCTTTTATATAATTCATCAAATCAAGAACAGAAATTTCAGGATTTTCAATTAAGGCACATAAAGCATCACAAATTTCTCTTAAATTGTGAGGTGGCATGTTAGTTGCCATACCAACAGCAATACCACTAGTTCCGTTAGCTAAGAGGAATGGAAAACCTGCAGGAAGAACCTCAGGTTCTTTTAAAGATTCATCAAAGTTTGGAACAAAGTTCACAGTATCTTTGTCAATATCGGCAAGCATAAGCTCACCCATCTTGCTCATTTTTGCTTCTGTATATCTGTATGCTGCTGGTGGATCTCCGTCTATAGAACCAAAGTTCCCTTGAGGTTTAATTACTGGATATCTTAAAGAGAAATCTTGAGCTAACCTTACTAATGCATCATAAACTGAAGCATCTCCATGCGGGTGAAATTTACCAAGAACGTCACCAACAGTTCTAGCACATTTCTTAAAACTTCCTGTAGATTTGATGCCTAAATCATACATATCATACAGGATTCTTCTGTGAACAGGTTTAAGTCCGTCACGTGCATCCGGAAGCGCTCTACTGACTATAACAGACATTGCATAGTCTAGATAGGCTTTCTTCATTTCTTCCGAAAGATCCCTTACAAATACTCTATTATCGTTATTTTCCATACATTACTCCAAAATTAGGCATCTATTTGTGCATAAGTAGCGTTCTTCTCAATGAAATCACGTCTTGGTTCAACCTCTTCTCCCATAAGCATAGAGAACACTTGATCCGCTTCTACAGCATCATTTAAATGAACTTGAGAAATAAATCTTGTTTCTGGGTTCATTGTTGTTTCCCAAAGCTGTTCTGGATTCATTTCACCAAGACCTTTGTAACGTTGAACTTTTACATTCTTAGAGTCACTCTCAGTTTCTCCATTATTTGCTAAAATCTCTGCCTTCTCATTATCGTCAAACGCGTAGTAGTCTTTTCCTTTAATTGAAATCTTGTAGAGAGGTGGCATTGCAAAATAAACATATCCAGCCTCAATCAAAGGCCTCATGTACCTAAAGAAGAACGTAAGAAGCAAAGTTCTAATATGAGAGCCGTCAACATCAGCATCAGCCATTATAATGACTTTATGGTAGCGTGCTTTTGAAGGGTCAAATGAAGTACCAAGGCCTGCTCCAATTGAGTCAATAACAGGTTGGAGTTTCTCATTTCCTTCAACTTTATCCTCTCTAGTTTTCTCAACATTCAACATCTTTCCCCAAAGAGGAAGAATAGCCTGAGTTCGTCTATCTCTTCCGTTTTTTGCACTTCCACCTGCAGAATCTCCCTCTACAATGAAAATTTCGCACTGTGAAGGGTCTTTTTCAGAACAGTCGGCTAGTTTTCCAGGCAAACTGGTTGAACTCTTTTTACGGGCATTTTCACGGGCCTTCTTGGCTGCAATTCTTGCCTTTGAAGATGCAATTGTTTTTGCAAGAATTGGCAAAACCTCACTTGGATTCTCATCAAAGTAATCATTAAGCTTTTGGTAAACAAAACTTTGCACTAGTCCTTGAACATATGAATTGCCAAGTTTCATCTTGGTTTGGCCTTCAAATTGTGGATTTGTAATCTTCACAGAAATAACAGCACTTAATCCTTCACGCACGTCAGAATTAAATCCCTCTTTGAAATCATCAGACTCAAAGAAAGCTTCTTCCTTTTTATTTTTGCCGATAATTTCTTTCATGTGCACGTTAAGTTGATTTCTAATTGCTGCTACCAAACCAGTAGTGAAACCAATAAGATGTTTTCCTCCTTCTCTTGTATTGATGTTATTAGCAAAAGAGTGGAGGTTTTCATCAAATCTGTCATTATACTGAAGAGCAAACTCAATAATAGCAGAACCGTTA
>CAVEGR010000155.1:0-8763 GCA_963615565.1 Phocaeicola massiliensis
AAAGGACGTTGTCATTGTTCTGCAGATATTTACTATAAGAGATTTTAATTTAAAATCTCAAAGGAGAAGTTGTGAAGATTAAACTTTTATCTAAATTTATACTTTCTCTTTGTGTTGTAGGCCTTTTGCTTACATTCTCAGTGTCGCTTTTTAGCTATATTACTTCCAAAAGCTATCTCCAAAATCTTTTTGCTGAACGTGTTATGACAAACAGTAAGGCAATTGCAACTATGCTTGATGTTGAAGATGTGAAAAAAATTCTAGCCCCAGAAGGCGATAAGACTCCAGAGTATGAACAGATGTATAATCTCTTCAACAAACTTAAGAAAGAAGGTGAGATAACATATCTTTCTCTTGTTGTTCCAAGTGAAGACAGTGTTACTTTTTATATAGATGCTCTTGTTGAAGAGATGGGAGATGATCCTACAGCTCAGCTACCTTATGGAACCAGTGTTCTTTACACAGACGCAGCCAATCCAAATGATCCAGCAGATTATGAAAAGTACATAACTATTTGGAATGCTTATAAAGAAAACAAAGGTTTGGATGATCCTATTGTTACAGATAATAGCTATGGATATAACTACACAGGTGTCTCTGTTGTTTTAGACGAAAACGGAAAAGCTATAGCTGAAATTCAGTACATTCTTGATATGAGTGCTGTTAGATCTTACCTTTTCTCCATCCTCAACACTATGATAGTTATTTGTTTTGCTTTAATTGGTGTTGTTATACTTGTTTATATTGTCTTTGTGAGAAATATGGTTACAAAGCCAATTGGCAAGTTAACTAAATTCACTGAAGAGATTACACGCACTAACTCTTTTGAGAACCAGAAAATAGATATTCATACGGGTGACGAAATTGAGTCTCTTTCCCAGTCATTTAACTTCATGCTTGCAGAGCTTACTGAATACATAGCTAATCTTTCCAAGATGACAGCAGAAAAGGAAAGAATTGGGGCTGAGCTTGATGTTGCACGCCACATCCAAGCTAGTATGCTTCCATGTATTTTCCCACCCTTCCCGGAAAGGCATGAATTTGACATATATGCAACAATGACACCTGCCAAGGAAGTTGGTGGCGATTTCTACGACTTCTTCTTTGTGGATCCAGATCATCTAGCTTTGGTTATGGCCGATGTCTCTGGAAAGGGTGTTCCTGCAGCACTGTTTATGATGATAAGTAAGACGCTTATCAAATCAATTGCACAAAACAGACACAATCCTAGTGCGGTTTTGGAAAAAGTTAATAATCAGCTATGTGAAAATAATGAAGCAGAAATGTTTGTAACTGTCTGGCTTGGAATTTTGGAAATTTCAACTGGAAAGATGAGATGTGTTAATGCCGGTCATGAGTTTCCAGCTATAAAGCGAAAAGATGGACAGTGGGAACTTTACAAAGACAAGCACGGCTTTGTTGTTGCTGGAATGGAAAATGCAAAATATAAAGAATATGAACTGCAATTTAATCCTGGCGATAAACTTTTTGTGTACACAGACGGTGTTGCTGAAGCAACAGATAGCAATAATGTTCTTTATGGTACAGACAGAATGATAGATGCTCTCAACAGAGCTAAAGACAAACCTGTTAAAGAATTACTTGAGTACGTTCACGCTGATGTAGATTCCTTTGTAGGAGGCGCTGATCAGTTTGATGATATCACAATGATGACACTAGAGATAAAGGAGAACAGTCTATGAAAAAAGAGATTACCTTAAAACCCACAGAAACAGCTGTGGCATCAGTGACAGACTTTGTTGAGGATATTCTTACACAGAACGATATCCCTTTCAAAACAATTGCACAGGTCAATGTTGCTATAGACGAAATATTTTCAAATATTGTCCTTTATAGTGGTGCTGACAGTGTAACAGTTACCTGCTTTCTTGAAGAGAATGAGATAAAAATTGAATTTCTAGATAATGGAAAACCATATGATCCAACTAAAAATGAAGATCCAGATATTACACTTTCTAGTGAAGAGAGAAAGATTGGTGGGTTGGGAATATTTATGGTTAAGAAGACAATGGATGATGTTTCTTATGTTCACAAGGATAATAAGAATATTTTGACAATTAAAAAACATCGGTAAGGTGTATGAATACAAATCTCTTTCGTAAATCCAGTATAGACAGAGTTAACTCTCCTGAACAGCTTAATGACTATATTCGTGTAGCCAACCCTAGCGTGTGGATTCTTCTTGCTGCTATAGTGGTTCTTCTTGTTGGGGTTGTTATTTGGGGTGTCTTTGGCTCTGTAGAAACTAAAGTAAATACTACACTAATAGTTCAAAATGGTACGGTTTCCGCTTATGTTTCTTCTGACAATATTTCTTCATTAAAAGAAGGAATGACTGTTAGAGTGGATGACAAAGAAGGTGTGATAGAGAGTATAAATAAAACGCCTGTGGAGATTTCAAACACCTTTTCTTCCTATTTTTTGTATCTTTCAGGATTACAAACTGGAGACTTTGTGTATGAGGTAAATGTTAATCTTTCAGGTGTTGAAGATGGTATTTATTCTGCTTCTATAGTTGTTGATAGCATTAATCCAATTTACTTTGTCATTCATTAGGAGGGATTATGAAAAAGAAGAAAACTCCCTCTTCTCCGGTTACTAATTCAGTTGCAAAGGTTCCTGTTGTTATTCAGCTTGAGGCTCTAGAGTGTGGTGCTGCGTCATTAGCTATGATTCTTGCTTATTATGGCAAGTGGATACCTCTAGAGCAGGTTAGATTTGATTGTGGTGTTTCTAGAGATGGCTCTAATGCAAAGAATGTTCTAAAGGCCGCTAGATCTTATGGTCTTGAAGCTAAAGGTTATAGATATGAGCCAGAACAATTGAAAGAAAAAGGCAAATTTCCATGTATTATTCACTGGAATTTTAACCATTTTGTGGTTCTTTGTGGCTTTAAAGGCAATAAAGCTGTTATAAATGACCCTGCAAAAGGCACGTACAGTGTAAGTATGGATCAGTTTGACAAATCCTTTACCGGTATTTGTCTAATGATGGAGCCGGGAGAGAATTTCAAACCGGAAGGCAAACCAAAGAGTGTTATTGAGTTTGTAAAAAAGAAACTCAAAGGAACTGGAAGTGCTTTTGCTTTGGTTGTTGTTACTACAATTATTTCTTCTTTGATTGGTATTATTACACCTGGTTTCTCTAACGTGTTTGCGGATCATCTCTTAAGTGGTACTAACCCGCAGTGGTTTATGCCGTTTATTTGGGGAATTACTGGACTTTCTGTAATTCAAATTATAGTTGAGATTATTCAGGCAACATATTCATTGAAAGTAAATGGAAAGATTGCTATTGTTGCAAATAGCGAGTATATGTGGCATGTTTTGCGTCTTCCTATGGAATTCTTTTCTCAGCGTATGGCAGGAGATATCCAAGGGCGTAGGAGCCAAAATGCTAGTATTGCAGGCAGTATAATTTCAACGTTTGCACCTCTTGTTATTGAAGGCTTTATGCTATTCTTTTATCTCTTTGTTATGTTGAGATATAGTGTTGTTCTTTCTTTAATTGGAATTGTGTCAGTTTTCTTGAATATGGCTGTAAGTTCGTATATTTCAAAGAAAAGAATCAATCTTACTCGTGTTTCAAGTAGAGATGCTGGAAAACTGGCAGGAGCCACTGTTGCTGGTATAGAGATGATTGAGTCAATCAAATCTTCAGGTGCTGAGAATGGTTTCTTTGAGAAATGGTCCGGTTATCAAGCTGGTGTTAATTCTGGGCAAGTGAAATTTACAAAGCTCAATGCTAAAGTTGGAATTATTCCATCTGTAATTTCAATGTTAACCAATACGCTTGTCTTGATGGGTAGTGTGTACCTTTGTCAAAAAGGGCAGTGGACTGTTGGTATGATTAGTGCCTTCTCAGGTTTTTTGGGTTCTTTCTTATCTCCGGCCATGCAATTTGTATCGGCATCACAGAGTTTGCAGGAAATGCGTACAAGCATGGAGAGAATTGAAGATGTCATGGAGTATCCGGCTGTTATTCCATATGAAACAGAGCCCCTGACAGGAGATGAAGAATTTGATAAACTTAGTGGTAGAATAGAGTTAAAGAATGTTACATTTGGATATTCTCGTCTTGCAGAGCCTCTAATTAAAGATTTCTCAATGACTTTAGAGCCAGGGCAGAGGGTTGCCTTTGTAGGGCCGTCTGGGTGCGGAAAGTCAACGTTAAGTAAGCTTATTTCTGGGCTTTATAAACCGTGGTCTGGAGAGATTTTGTTTGATGGAAAGCCAATTGATGCTATCAATAGGGCTGTGTTTACTGGCTCATTAAGTGTTGTAGACCAGGATATCATTCTCTTTGAGGATACAATTTCCAACAATATCAAGATGTGGGATAATTCCATTGAGGATTTTGAAGTAATTCTTGCTGCTAGAGATGCTCAAATTCATGAAGATATTATGCTTAAGGATGGCGGGTATCAGCATAAGCTTCTTGAAGGAGGTAAAGACCTCTCTGGTGGACAGAGACAGCGTCTTGAGATTGCTCGTGTCCTTGCAGAAGATCCCACCATAATTATCATGGATGAAGCTACAAGTGCACTGGATGCAAAGACGGAATATGAGGTTGTTAAATCAATCAAGAATAGAGGAATAACTACTATTGTTGTTGCACATAGACTTAGTACTATTCGGGACTCGGATGAAATCATTGTGCTTGATAAAGGCAATGTAGTTGAAAGGGGTACACATGATGAACTGTATAAATTAGGTGGTGTGTACGCTTCTCTTGTATCAAACGAGTAAAGGAGGACTCTATGGGTTGGTTTGACGAACAAATTAGAGAAAGAATACAAAGTGATGATGAAAGTTTTTCCAATGCTTTTGTTGCTATGTCCTCTCTTGTTATGGGAAAACGCATTACTAGAATTCTGCAAGAAGACAGTGTAAATGCAAAAAATGCAATAGATTATGTTCTTAGATATTACCATGTAAAGCCATCAGAATTGCCAGCAGATGTTAAAGATATAAATGATCAGCTTGAATTTCTTATGAGACCTGCTGGCATTATGAGACGTACTGTCCTGCTAGAAGGCTCTTGGTATAATGATGCTGTTGGCGCAATGTTAGGTTCTCGTAAAGATGATGGAACTCCCATAGCTCTTATCCCATCAGGGCTTACTGGTTATAAGTTCTATGATACGGGAACAGGAAAGTGGGTTAGAGTAAACAAAAAGACATCAGCTCTTATTGATGATGAGGCTATATCTTTTTATAAGCCATTACCTCTTAAGAAATTAGGCATAAAGGATTTACTTATATACATAGTAGAATGCATGAGTATTTCTGACTTTGTTTTTGTTGGCCTTGTGACGCTGGCTTCTTCATTGTTAGGCCTCTTGACTCCTAAAATTCAAAGAATTATCTATGGGCCAGTTATTGAAGGAGGGAGCCTTCAGCTTTTGTTTGCGGTTTTTGGTTTTCTTATTTGTGTAAGTTTGTCTCAGCTGTTCATAGGTATTGTTAAGAGCCTTATAATGTCTAGACTTGGCACAAAAATGAATGTTCAAGTTCAAGCTGCAAGTATGATGAGGGTTCTTTCTCTTCCTGCATCTTTCTTTAAAGATTATTCGTCTGGTGAACTTGCTTCACGCATGAGCAGTATCAATTCTCTTTGTGCAATGCTTGCAAGCACTATTTTGTCTACAGGTCTTACATCTGTCTTTTCTCTTATTTATATAACGCAAATGGTTGCTTATGGCCCTGGCTTGGTGGTGCCAGGACTTATTATCATTGTTATTACGGTCCTCTTTTCTTTAATTACAACTTTTTCTCAGTTAAAGATTTCTAAAGAGCAAATGGAGCTTGATGCAAAAGAGTCAGGTCTTGAGTACTCACTACTTACAGGTGTGCAGAAAATTAGGCTTAGTGGTGCAGAAAAAAGAGCATTTGCAAAATGGGCTACATCATACACAAAGAGTGCAAGACTTCAATATGATCCGCCTCTTTTTTTGAAGTTGAATGGAGTTTTTTCTTCTGTCATTTCTCTTGTTGGCACTATTGTGATTTACTTTTTTACAATTAAAACGCATGTATCACTTGCAGACTACTATGCTTTTAATAGTGCATATGGCATGGTCATGGGTGCTTTTTCATCTCTAATTGGAATGGCCACAACATTTGCTCAAATTAAACCTGTTTTGGATATGGTCTTACCTATATTAGAAACAGTGCCAGAAGTTAGTGAAAACAAGAAAGTTGTCACAAGACTTTCTGGTGGTATTGAGCTTAACAATGTATCGTTCAGATATAAGGAGACAGAGCCCCTGATTATTGATGACTTGAGTTTAAAAATTAGACCTGGTCAATATGTTGCAATAGTTGGTGCAACTGGTTGTGGGAAATCCACTCTTATGCGTTTAATGCTGGGTTTTGAGACTCCTCAACGGGGTGCTATTTACTATGATGGTATGGATTTATCCTCCTTGGATTTGAAATCTCTTAGAAGAAAAATTGGAACTGTCATGCAAAATGGCAAGCTCTTTCAAGGCGATATTTATTCAAATATAGTCATATCGGCTCCACAACTTGGGATGGAAGATGCGTGGAAGGCAGCCCAGATGGCTGGTATGAAGGCCGATATTGAAGCAATGCCCATGGGTATGCATACAATCATAAGTGAGGGTTCCGGTGGAATATCTGGAGGCCAAAAGCAAAGACTTATGATTGCACGTGCTATTGCTCCAAAACCCAGAATTCTCATGTTTGATGAAGCAACAAGTGCCCTTGATAATATCACACAAAAGATTGTCTCTGATTCTCTTGATGGATTAAAGTGTACTCGAATTGTGATTGCTCACCGTCTTAGCACAATTAAACAATGTGACAGAATTGTTGTTTTGGACAAAGGAAAGATTATTGAGGACGGCAAATATGACGAGCTTATAGCCCAAAATGGTTATTTTGCTTCCCTTGTTGAGCGTCAAAGACTTGATTGAATGGAAAAACACCTCTAAAATGTAATAAAAGTGTGATTGTTCAACGCTAAAATATCAATAATAGTGTGATGGAGTGCTCTTATGGAACGATTTATTTTGAAAAAATTGTTAAATTGGAAAAACTCTCCTTATCGTAAGCCCCTAATATTGAAAGGAGTTAGGCAAGTAGGCAAGACTTGGGTTTTAAAAGAGTTTGGCAAACGCTATTATGAAAATATTGCATATTTCAATTTTGATGAAGACGAGGAATATAAGCAGTTCTTTGAAACAACAAAAGATGTTGAGCGCATTTTGCAAAATTTAATGTTAGCCAGCGGGCAGAGGATTGTTCCAGAGAAGACTCTTATCATTTTTGATGAGATACAGGATTGTCCTAAAGTTATCAATTCTATGAAGTATTTTTGTGAAAATGCTCCAGAATACCATATTGCTTGTGCTGGGTCTTTACTGGGTATTGCTTTGGCAAAACCTTCTTCTTTCCCGGTGGGAAAGGTTAACTTTATGCAGATTGACCCAATGACTTTCTCTGAATTTTTGATTGCAAATGGTGATTCAAACCTTGCTACATATCTTGAAAAGTTGGATGTAATTGAGCCAATGCCTGATGCATTTTTTAATCCATTATATGAAAAATTGAAAATGTATTACATCACTGGAGGCATGCCTGAATCCGTAAAGATGTGGACTGAGGCTCGTGATGTTGATGCTATGCAAGAAGTTCAATACAGTATAATCAATGCTTATGAACGAGACTTTGCAAAGCATCCTAATGTTAATGAATTTCCAAAAATTTCTATGATTTGGAAGTCTATTCCTTCTCAGTTAGCAAGAGAAAACAAGAAGTTTATTTACAAAGTTGTTAAGGAAGGAGCAAGAGCTCGTGAATACGAGGATGCTCTGCAATGGCTTGTAGATGCTCGATTGGTACATAAAATCTATCGTAGTTCAGCTCCTAGTCTTCCGTTATCAGCTTACGATGATCTTTCTGCTTTTAAAATTTATTTAGTAGATGTTGGTTTGTTGCGTCGTCTATCTCAGTTATCTCCTACTGCATTTGGGGAAGGAAACCGCCTCTTTACAGAGTTTAAGGGTGCATTGACAGAAAATTTTGTACTTCAAACATTGATTACGCAATTTGAGGTTGTTCCCCGTTATTGGACACAGACAAATCCTCCATATGAGGTGGACTTTCTAATTCAACGAGAAAATGATATTTTCCCTATTGAAGTTAAATCCAATACAAATACAACAAGTAAGAGTCTCAAAAAATTTAAGGAACTTTTTCCAGATAAAGTGAAACTGCGTGTGCGTTTCTCCTTAGATAATTTGAGATTAGATGACGATATGTTGAATATTCCTTTATTTATGGCAGATCAGACTGATCGTTTGATTGGGATGGCACTAGAACGAATAAAAAGATAATTCTTTCTAACAAAATTAAGATGTGAACGTACATATTTGCAAATAAAGAGGTTTTTGCAAAAACCTCACTACTTTGAAAATCATCTTCCTGAAAATTTTTCCTAACAAATACTGGCTTTTGACGTATATATTTACAAAAAAATGACAAGGAAGAAACAGTATGGACAAAAACCTTATTGAAAAAGCCAAAAAAGTGAAGACAAAAGAAGAGCTCACAGAACTTCTTAAGCAACATGGTGTAGAGATTTCTTCAGAACAAACAGATAAGCTTTTTTCTGAGATTAAATCTTATGGTGAGATTAAGGATGATGATCTTGATAATGTTTCCGGCGGAGGCTGTCAGCAGAAAATAAATAATCATAATTTTACTGTAGTCACTT